>JBKJKR010000580.1:0-7676 GCA_046597135.1 Acidimicrobiales bacterium
GCCGCCCCGGCCACCTGCTGGCCGAAGCCGAGCGGCGCCGCATTCGCGTCACGCGGGGATGACGCTCGCGCCACTGCGGCGGTCGATGGCGGTGCGCGATCTCCTGACGCCGGTTCAGCGGGCGGTGCCGCCGCCGAGCACGATGTCGCCCGAGGCTGCGTCGTAGAGCACGACCGCTTGGCCGGGCGCGACCCGGGCCCGGGACTCGACCCACGTGAGCGTGGACGTTCCGGGCTCGAAGGTGGCCTGGCGCGCCTCGCCGTGCGCGCTCACCTGGGCGCGCACCGCACCGTGCACGGGTGCGCCGCTCCACGCGACATCGTCGAGTTGCACGACGGCGCGGTCGAGGTCGCGTCGCGAGCCGATGGTGACCGTGGCCGTGGACATGTCGACGTCGACCGCGAAACGTGGATCGCGCGTGCCCCCGGCAAGGCCGAGCCCCTTGCGCTGACCGATGGTCACGAGCTCGACCGCCGGGACCGTTCCCACCACCGCACCCGTGGCGTCGACGACGCGCCCGGGCGTGAGCGGCAGCCGCCGCTCGAGGAAGCCCTGACGCCCGGCGGTCGACGTGATGAAGCACACGTCCTGGCTGTCGGGTTTGGTCGCGGTGCGGAGTCCCTGCGCCATCGCCTGGGCGCGCACGTGGTCCTTCGTGGTGTGGCCGAGCGGGAACAGCAGCCGGGCGAGCTGCGCCTGGTCGAGCATGTGCAGGACGTAGCTCTGGTCCTTGGCACGATCGGCACCGCGTGCGACGCGGCGCAGGCCGTCGGCCTCGGTGACGATGCGCGCGTGGTGACCGGTGGCCACGAGCTCGATGCCGAGCATCGAAGCGCGCTGCAACAGCCGGTCGAACTTGAGGTGCCGGTTGCACTCGATGCACGGGTTGGGTGTACGTCCGGCTGCGTGCGCCTCGACGTAGGGCGCGACCACATGACGTTCGAAGTCGTCACCGAAGTTGAACACGTGATGGTCGATGCCGATCTGCTGTGCGACGCGGCGAGCATCGTCGACATCGGAGACCGAGCAGCAACCCGTGTCGCTCTCGCCGCCCCACAGCTTCATGGTGACCCCGACGACGCGGTAGCCCTGCTCGAGCAGAAGCGACGCTGCGACGGACGAGTCGACACCGCCCGACATCGCGACGAGCACCTCGGGGGGTGTCGTGGCGTTCATGCGCGCACCGAGAACCGGCGCAGTTGCGCGACGGCCGCCGGCACCGCTTCGAGCGCGAGGTCGACGTCGGCGTCGACCGACGGCCAGCCGAACGACAGGCGCATCGACCCCTGTGCGAGGTCGCGTGGCACACCCATGGCCGCCAGCACGTGCGACGGATCCTGTGCGCCGCTGGCGCACGACGATGCGGCGGAGGCGTAGACGCCGGCGCGCTCGAGCAGGAACAACAGCGCTTCGCTTTCGACGTCGGCGAAGCACAGATGACACGAGCCCGCGATCTTGCGCGAGCGGTCGGCCGGCTCACCGGAGTAGCCCACCGCCGACTCATAGGTCCCGTCGATGGCCGCCTTGAGGCCGTCCGCGAGACGGTCGCGCAGGACCGCGATGCGGGCGACGGTGTCGGCGCGCGCATCGTGGGTGAGTCGGGCGGCCACCGCCATGGCCGCGATGCCGGCGACGTTCTGCGTGCCGCTGCGCAGGTCGCGTTCCTGCCCGCCACCCAGCAGCATCGGGGTCAGCGCGACGCCGTTGCGAACGACCAGAGCGCCGACGCCCTTCGGGCCGCCGAACTTGTGCGCGCTCACCGAGATGAGCTGCGCGTCACGCGCCGCGTCGGCAACGTCGATCCACGAGAACGCTTGGACGGCGTCGGTGTGGAGCACTGCGTGGGGCGCGCATTCCCGCACGATCGCCGCGGCATCACCGAGCGGCTGGATGACGCCGCTCTCGTTGTTGGCGAGCATCACCGACACGATCGTGACCGA
Source organism: Acidimicrobiales bacterium (assembly GCA_046597135.1). Lineage (GTDB taxonomy): Bacteria > Actinomycetota > Acidimicrobiia > Acidimicrobiales > WLNW01 > WLNW01. The sequence goes on from JBKJKR010000580.1 coordinate 1,941, forward strand.
CGGGTCGAGAGCGGCGCGCAAGGACTCGAGGTCGACCTCGCCCCGGGGCGTGACCCCGACGATCCGGCCGCCGAGATGCTCGACCGGGTTGAGCACCGCGTGGTGCTCGTGGGCGACCGTGACCGCCACGCCGCCACGCGCTTCGTGCACGCCGTGCACGGCCAGGTTGTCGGCCTCTGTGCCGCCCGCGGTGAACACGACCTCGCGCGGCAGGCACCCGAGCACCTCGGCCATGGTCTCGCGTGCGTCCTCGAGCACCCGGCGGGCATCGCGGGCGAGCAGATGCGCACCCGACGGGTTGCCGTAGTGCTCGCGTTGCACCGCGACGAACGCGTCGAGCGCCTCGGGGCGCATGGGCGTGGTCGCCGCGTGGTCGAGATAGGCCGGCACGAGGACCAGGCTAGGCCGTGTGCCCGCAGGGGCCGCCGGTGGGCCAGACTCCACCCATGGAGGGCTACGACAGCGGACAGTACGGCCGGAGCTTCGCCGACGTGTACGACCGCTGGTACCGCGACGTGAGCGACGTCGCCGCCACGGTGAACCGTGTGGCGGTGCTGGCCGCCCGACGCGGCGGTGGGCGCGTGCTCGAACTGGGTGTGGGCACGGGGCGCCTCGCGCTGCCGCTGTCGGCTCGGGGGCTGCACGTCACGGGCATCGATGCGTCGCCCGAGATGCTGGCGCTGCTGCGGGCCAAACCCGACGCCGACCAGCTCGACATCGTGCTCGGCGACATGGCCGAGCTCATGGTCGACGGGCCCTTCGCCGTGGCCTTCGTGGCCTTCAACACGTTCTTCAACCTGACGACACGCGAGGCCCAGCAAGCGTGCCTGCAACGCGTGCACGACGTGCTCGCGCCGGGCGGCTGGTTCGTGCTCGAAGCGTTCGTACCTCCTGCGGACGACGGCGATACGAGCGGGGTCTCGGCCCGCACGGTCGAGGTCGATCGTGTGGTGCTCACCGCCGCCCGTCGCGACGCGGCCACGCAGACGATCAGCGGACAGCACATCGAGATCACCGAGCAGGGCGTGCGCTTGCGACCGTGGATGGTGCGCTACGCCGCACCGGCCGAGCTCGACGCGATGGCCGCTGCGGCAGGCCTACGCCTCATCGAGCGGCACGCCGATTGGCACGGCGCACCCTTTCACGAGGCGAGCGACAGCCACGTGTCGGCGTACCGGCGCCCGCCGAGCTGAACCACCGCGACGTCGCGGCCGAAGTCGGGGCCACAGTCGGGGGTCCCGCACTCGGGGGCGGCGGGCGACCCGCACCGGGCCTGCCAGTCGTGCAAGTGATGAGGCAACGTGCACCACGGGTCGCCGCAGGTGGCCGAGGCGTCGGCGTGCACGACGCTGAGCTCGTGGCAGTGGAAGACGTCGGCGGCGCAGAGCGAGCAGCTGAGGAAGGTTTCCATGTCGTCAGTGTCCCCAGGTGGTGTGACAGTGACGCGGCTCAGCCCGGCCGGATGAGCAGCGGCAGCTGCGGCATCTCGCGCAGGGTGCGCTTGAGCTCGGCGAACCCGGGCCATCTCGCCAACGTCATGACGGCGTGCCACAGCTCGACCGCCTCCTCGTCGGAGGGCACGCGCGAGATCACGGGGCCGAAGAACGCAGGTCCGTCAGGTGGGTCGACGGCGATGATCGGCGTGCCCACGTCGCGGCCCGCCCTCGACAGCGCCATGGCGGTCTCCTCGCGCAACAAGGCGTCGCGCGAATCGTCGTCCGCAGCATCGGCATACGACGCATCGAAGCCGGCGGTCGCCAGCACCGCGAGAAGGTGTTCGGGCGCGGCGATGCCCTCCATGCTGTCGCGGCCTTCGACCGGCGAGCGGTCCCATAACGATTCACCGAAGGCGGTGTAGAGCGGGCCCATCGCCTCGAGTCCCTCGGCCTCGCGCACGGCGGCCGCGACCCGCAACATGCGCAACCCTTTGGAATGCAGCGCCACGTAGCCCGGCGGGAAGTCCTTGTCGTAGTCCTTGGCCTCGTTGAGGAACCGCAACGAGATGAACCGCCACTCCACCGACAGGCCGAGTTGCGCCTCGACCTTGGCGATCCAGCGTGACGTGACCCACGCGAACGGACACATCGGATCCCAGTAGAACTCGACCGTTTGCGGGTGATCGTGCATGGTGCCGACCGTACCGCGGTCCCACGCTCCTACCCTGCACACATGGCACGCGTGCGAGCATCGGTGATCATCGAAGCAACACCTTCCGAAGTGTGGTCCGCGGTCGAGGCCGTCGAGACGCACGTCGACTGGATGCACGACGCGGCCGCGATCCGCTTCACGTCGTCCCAGCGCTCAGGCGTCGGAACCACCTTCGACTGCGACACCAAGGTCGGGCCCATCAAGCTCGTCGACCGCATGGAGATCACCGCGTGGGAGCCCGAGCGCACCATGGGAGTGCGTCACGTGGGCATCGTCACCGGCACGGGTGCGTTCACGCTGCGTGACGCAGGACGCAATCGCACCGAGTTCCTGTGGGACGAGGAGCTCATCTTCCCGTGGTGGATGGGTGGTCCACTCGGCGGGCGGGTCGGTGCCGTGCTGCTCGCGCAGATCTGGAAGCGGAACCTGCGCGGGCTGAAGCGCCTGATCGAGAACGGCTGAGCCCGCGCGCCGCCGGGCTCGCGCCGCGGCGGTGGTCAGAAGTTGACGCCGATGCCGGCCAACGACGACATGCCCATGGCCACCACACCGATCGCGAAGAACACCGGCAGGAGCGCCCACTGCGCGACCAGCGCCATCTTGGGCGAGCCGAGCATCTGCGTCCCGTGCACCGCGATCCATGCCGCGGCCAACCCGCCGACGAACCCACCGACGTGGCCCCCGAGCGAGATGCCGGGGATGGTGATCGTGATGACGAAGTTGATCAGGATCGACAGCCCGAGGCCGCTGCGCATCACGTCGATGCCGGCGCGTCGGTACACGATGACCAGTGCGCCGAACAGGCCGTAGAGCGCGCCCGAGGCGCCCGCCGACAACGAGTGCGGGGACACGATGACCGCGCCCGCGCCGCCGGCCAGCAACGCCGCGACGTAGACCAGCCCGAACCGCAGTCGACCCAGCGCCCGCTCGACGATGGGGCCCAGGCTGTAGAGCGCCCACATGTTGAGACCGATGTGGATGATGTTCCAGTGCAGGAACCCCGACGTGAGGAGTCGGTAGTACTGGTGGCTCGTGTCGACGCGTGTGACGCCGTCCGCCGTGCGCTCGAAGAGGATGGCCCGTCCGATCGCCGAGAACTCGGTGAGGATGCGTTGATCGCCCACCGCCTGGCCGACGAGGAAGATCGCGATGTTGATGCCCATCAGCGCGAACGTGAGCGTGGGGCTGAAGGCACCGCTGAACGCGGCGCGCCCCGACAGCACCTTCTGCTTGCCCTGCGCGACGCAGTTCGGGCAATGGAAGCCGACCGAGGCCTGGTGCATGCACGACGGGCAGATGGGGAGGTCGCAGCGTTGACAGACGACGCCCGCGCGCCGGTCGGGGTGCCAGTGGCACGTCGCGAAGTCAGTAGTCACGGCGGCGACGCTATCGGCGCGGGCGCATCGACTGGTGTCGGCATCGACGGCTGCTCACAGCGACAGCGGCGTGCCCTCGTACTTGGCGTCGCCGACGTTGATGACCTCGGTGACCCCGGGGACCCGATCCTTCATGATGCGCTCGACGCCGGCCTTCAGCGTCTGTGTGGATGCCGGACACGTGGCGCACGCACCGACGAGCTCGACCGATACGACGCCGGACGGTTCATCGACGTCGACGAGCAGGATGTCACCCTTGTCCGCTTGGATCACCGGGCGGATGATCTCGATGACCTCCTGCACCTTGGCCCACATGGCCGGCGAGGGGGCGGTTTCGGTCTGGTCGAGCACGTGGACGTCTCCGAGCGGGGTCGGGTGTACGGCTGTGGAACACCCAGCCGGCGGCGAATTGTTCCCCGGCCGGCATCTACGATGGCGGCGATGTTGCTCGCGCACCAAGGCGGCTGGGACGAGATCCTCTTCGCCCTCTCCCCCCTCGTCGTGGTGGCCGGGCTGCTGCGCCTGGCCAACCGCCGGGCCAACGCCGCACAGGCCGCCAAACGAGCTCGCGAGGACGCGTCAGATCTCGACGCGTGAGATGTCGGCGCCGATGGCCTGCAGCTTGCCGACGAAGTTCTCGTACCCACGGTCGATGTGGTGGATGTTCGTCACGAGCGTCTCGCCTTCGGCCCGCAGCGACGCGATCACGAGCGCGGCACCGGCGCGGATGTCGGGGGCCTTGACCGGCGCGCCCGAGAGCTGGGCGACGCCGCGCACCACGGCGTGGTGGCCTTCGGTGCGGATGTCGGCGCCCATGCGCACCAGCTCGTCGACGTAGCGGAACCGGCCCGAGAAGAGGTTCTCGGTGACGATGCCCACGCCGTCGGCCACCGACAACATGGCGACCAGCAACGGCTTGTAGTCCGTGGCGATGCCGGGATACGGCAGCGTCGACACATCGACTGACGACAGGCGACGGTTCACCATGGCCCACAACCCGTCGACGGTGGGTGAGATGCGCATGCCCATCTCGCCGAGCTTGAGGCACAGCATGTCCATGTGATCCGGCCGCGCACCGGCCAACGTGATCTCGCCACCGGCCACGCCCACCGCCGCGAGGAAGGTGGCCGCCTCGACACGGTCGGGGATGATCGTGTGGTCGACGGCGCCGAGCTCGCTGACACCTTCGACCGTGATGGTGGAGGTACCGGCGCCGAGGATGTGCGCGCCCATGCGGTTGAGGAAGGCCGCGAGGTCGGCGACCTCGGGTTCGCGGGCCGCGTTGTCGATGATGGTCGTGCCCTTGGCGAGCGACGCAGCCATGAGCACGTTCTCGGTGGCGGTGACGCTGGGGAAGTCGAGGATGATGCGCGCGCCCAGCAGTTGCTCGGCGCGTGCGATCACGAACCCGCGCTTGGTCTCGATGTGCGCGCCGAGCTCGGCCAACGCCCGAAGATGGATGTCGATCGGACGTGACCCGAAATCGTCGCCACCGGGGAGCGCCACCCGCGCCTCGCCGAAGCGGGCCAGCAACGGCCCGAGCACGACGACCGACGCCCGCATCTTCTCGACGAGCTCATAGGGCGCCTCGGGGATGACGTCCTCGCCGACGTTGACGGTGAGCACGTCACCGACCTGGGCGACCGCGACGCCCATGGCCTGCAGGAGCTCGGCCATGATCGCGACGTCTTCGATCTGGGGCACGTTGCGGATGGTGTAGGTGCCCGGCGCGAGCAACGTCGCGGCCATCACCTTGAGGACGGAGTTCTTGGCCCCCGATATGGGCACCGTGCCCTCGAGCGGCCCCGACGGGCGCACAAGGATGGCTTCACGGACCTCGCCCATCCCCTCAGTATGCTCCCCGAGACCCGCTGGAGGCACCACCCGGCATGCACCGCCGTCACGCGCGCACCATCACGCACACGCGCGTGGTCGACCACTCCGAGCTCGAACGCCTGCGCACCCCGCGCAACGACCTCCTCGCCGAGGTAGCCGGTTCGACGCCCGACACCTTCGAGCTCGCCACCGGCCCGTTCCACACGTATCGACGAGAGCTCCGCGTCGAACCCGACGCCGCGCACGTGCGGGTCACCGAGACGTTCCGGTACGACCTCGCCGCGCCCCTGTGGCGTCTGCTCTTCCGCGTGCCCATCGCACGTCAGCTCCGCCGCCGGCCGGCGAAGGGGCACACCCCATGGTGGGCGCCGCCCGC
>JBKJKR010000081.1:0-5745 GCA_046597135.1 Acidimicrobiales bacterium
CCATCTGGAAAGAACCCGGCGCCACGAGCCTTCCGGGCCTTGATCTGACGCAAGCATCCCAAGAGCAGCTGGGGGCGGCTGCAATCATGAAGCCATGCCGGACCACGCCACCTCCACGCGCGTCGCCGATCTGACCACTGCCTGGGTTGTCTACGAGCGTTTGCTGCGAGGGTTCGCGATCACCTGCGTGTTCGCGATCGTCGCGTACGCCGCTTTGGGAGGAGCGGGTCTGACGACCACCACCGCGAAAGGGACAAACGGCTCCATCTCGGTGACCGTCACCTATGCGTCCGTGAGCCGGCCCGGTATCGCCACTCCGTTCGGCATCGAGATAATCGCGGTCGAGGGCGCATTGCCCGATCAGCTGGTCGTACGGGTGACCAGTGACTACCTGACGTTGTTCGACGAGAACGGGTTGAGCCCCGAGCCCGTCGAGAGCAACGCTGACGGCGAGTTCGAGATCTGGACGTTCACACCGTCGGTTGATCAGCGCACGCTGAGCATCAGCCTTGATGCCCGCATGCAGCCTGATCGACACCGCGGCGAGAACGCGACCGTACGCGTCGACGCCCCCGGGCAAGCGCCGGTGGCCGTGTCGTTTCGTACCCGGGTATCGCCATGAGCGACACCACCCAAAAATAGGAGGTTCTCATGGAGCTGGTCGTTCGGTCGACTGCGATCTACTGGTTCTTGTGGCTCGTGGTGCGCGGCACCGGCAAACGCTCGCTCGCCGAGATAAGCCCGCTTGATCTGTTGGTCATCGTGGTCCTCGGCGACTTCGTGCAGCAGGGTGTGACCCAGGAGGACATGTCGGTGACCGGCGCGATGATCGTGATATCGACCTTCGTCATGTGGATGATCCTCGGAGACCTGGTGAGCCGACGGTTCGCCTCGGTAGAGAAAGTGCTCGAAGGACAGGCGGTCCTCGTGGTCCGGCAAGGTCACGTGATCGAATCACACCTGCGATCCGAACGTCTCACGATGCGAGACCTTCTCGGCGCGGCACGCGAGCAGGGTTACGGCGACCTGCGGGATATCGACTTCGGCGTGCTCGAAGCCGATGGCAAGTTCAGCTTTGTCGGCAACGCATCAAGCCCTCGAGCAACGACCGAGCACCAGATCGAATGATCGCTGAACGGCCTCCATGTCCGGGAACCGAGACCAGTCCAACGCCTATCTGCGGCCAACGAAGGGGGCTCCCCATGGACTTCGATGAAGGCGATCCTCGATGGTTCAATGTCACGGCCGATGTCTTCACGTTTGGCTGCGATCTCCGACCTTCCTCATCGGTTGATGTGTCCATGCCCGAGCTGGGGCCTGGACATGGAACGTCTGGCTGCGGGCCCGCATGATCGCCGCTTGGTACACGGTCTCGTACGCGTCGCACATGGTGGCCGTGTCGAACAAAGCTGCCCGGCGGCGACAGGCCGATGGGTCGATCTCTGACAGGCGCGAGACCGCGTCGGCCATCTCGGCGACGTTGTCGCAGATGAACCCGGTGACACCGTGAACGACGATCTCGGGTACCGCGCCTCGGCGCAGCGCGATGACCGGCGTGCCCGCAGCCATGGACTCGATCATCACCAGGCCGAACGGCTCCGGCCAATCACTCGGAAACAACGTGGCCGTCGCTCCGGCGTAGAACGATGGCTTTTCGACCTCTTCGAGTTCGCCGATGAACGACACGTCGTTGGCGCGGAAAAGGGGGTCGATCTCGGTCTCGTAGTAGTCGAGGTCAAGCGGATCGATCTTGGCGGCGACTCGTAACGGTCGCCCGGTGCGCCGCGCGATCTCCACCGCCTGAGCGGGACCCTTCTCGGAGTTGATGCGGCCGACGAACGCGAGGTAGCCGGCATCGCGCCGAGGCGCCGCAAGGTAACGGTCGAGGGACAGGCCGTTGTAAACGGTTCCGGCCCAATGCACGTCGAGACCGGCCAACGCCTCTCGCTGATGATCGCTGATCGAGACCAGACCGACGTCGGGGTAAAGCGGAACGATCTCACGTACGTGGTCGAGGTCGAGGCGGCCGTGCATGGTGACCACGGTGGGCGTCGAGGAGTGTTGCGCGAACGGCAGCGTCCACACATCGGCGTGCGAGTGGATGACGTCGAACTCTTCGGCCCGGCGGTAGATGTCGGCGAGCATGCGCAAGTGCAGGTGAGGGGCGACCTCGACCATCTCTCGGCGCGACATGCGAACCCGAAGCGGGGTCGCCACTACCTGCTCGAGGCGGGCACGTGTGTCAGACGAACCGGCGGCAAAAAGCGTGACGTCGTGGCCGAGGTCCGTCAGTCCGTTGCACATGGCCGCGATCACACGCTCGGTCCCGCCGTACCCGAGCGGCGGGACCGATTCATAGAGAGGGGCGACCTGCGCAATTCTCATGGCTTCGTCCGCTCTCGCAACATGGTCAGATCCTCCGTTCGGCGCCCCCGTACCCAGCCCTGCGCTCGGCCAAACGCCGTACGGCGGCTCCACAAATACGTGTACGACCTTCGGTCGCGCCACGCCGGGGCGGAGGACCTCGTCACTCGTCGATGGCGTCGACGGTGGCTACGTTCTCGCTCGTCGCCACGGCAACACTGGCCCCACGAAAGCGAATGCCGCTCAGCCTCATATCGGGCAGAACGCTGTTACTGGCCCGGTTGACCGACAACCCGGCGTGGGTCGGCGTCAAGTCCAACATGCATCGCACCAGCAGGAGTGCCGATGCTGAGGACCACGCCTGCGGTGAACAGGACGCCGGGTAGGCGACCGGCATGGGCGCGTCCTGGCGAGAGATGCCGGCGAAGAGCTCAGGCGGGCGCCCGTCGAAGTGAACCGCCGCGTCGAACGCGCCGTCCACGATGCGGTCGACAACGTCCCATCGGCCATACCGGGCCGCGCCTGCTGCGCACAGCGCGGTGTCGTGTGGCCACACCGATCCGTTGTGATAGCTCAGCGGGTCGTACGCGGCCATCTGTTCGGACAGTGTCCGCAGTCCCCACCCTGTCCACATATCGGGCGCGAGCAACCGATCGAGATAGAGGGACGCGAGAGCGGGTTCTGCGATCCCCGTCCACAGTGCGTGACCCGGGTTGGTCGTGAGTGAGTCGATGCGCCGACCGGACCCGTCGAGGCCGACCGCGAACCAGCCTTGCGGATCCCAGAAGGCTTCGTTGAATCGGCGCTTCAAAACTTCGGCGCGAGAACGCAACTCATCGCTCGATAGCTGCAGGTTCATCGGCTCAGCGAGCTCAGCCGCGCCGAGCAACGCGGCGTACACATACCCTTGGACTTCCACCAGAGCGATCGGACCTTCCGGGAGCGTGCCGTCTCGGAACGTGATGCCGTCCCACGAGTCCTTCCAACCCTGGTTCGACAAGCCGCTGGGGTCGCTCCGTCGGTAGTCGACGAACCCGTCACCATTCGCGTCGCCCGCGCCAAGAATCCATGACAGTGCGGCATCGACTGCCGGACGCAGACTTCGAAGGTTGTCCGAGCTCAACGCTCCCCATCGGTGCGCTTCAGCCGCGAGCATCACGAACAGGGGCGTCGCGTCCACGGTCCCGTAGTACCGCTCTCGGCTCGCGAACGGCCCACCACCGCCGTGGCGGCGAAGTTCGTGCAGGATCTTGCCCGGTTGTTCTTCGGCCATCGGATCGAAGCGCGTCCCCTGCAGACTCGCAAGGCTCTCGAGTACACCCACTGCGAGCTGGGCGTCGAAAGGGAGGGTCATCCAGGACGCCAAAAGAGAGTCGCGCCCGAACAGCGTCATGAACCAAGGTGCGCCGGCCGCTATGACCACGCGATCGGGATGATCGCGGTCGACGATGCGCAACGCCGCGATGTCCGCCAACGCCTGGTCGACCACCGTTGCGATACGCGGATCGGTCGAAACCACGGTGGGAACACCGGCTTTCCACCGCTCGAGCTGGCGTAGGGGAATCGCGCTCGCCGGGTTCACTCCACACGGGAACGCGAGCCCCCCGGCCACGTCGTCGACGATCGGCTCGACCGCGATGCAGATCGAGGCGTCGTCGCGCGCCGGCACGGTCAGTTCCCATCGCAGGATTCCCGAAGTCGTGTCGACAGTGTCCGGCCGAGGGCTGCAGACGATGGACGTGCGCGCGTTCGCACCGTGCACAGACGCAGTGATCGCAACCACCCCGCCGTGGTGGTGCATCTCGCCCGGGGCCGTGGTTCGGCCAGCTTTGACGTCGAAGATGTGGGCGAAGTCAGCACGGACACGCAGGTTGACGGTGAGCGCGAGATCGTCCGTCGAGTTGTTCCGAAACTGGACTTCTTCCCGCATGCCACCGGCGACCCATCGGCGCCGCGTCAGCACAATGCTCGCAGCCTCGGCGGCCGGCGCGAGGCGGGCCACAATCACCGCCGACAGCGGGGTGGGCGACGAGCAGGCGAGCAGTTCGGTCGGGGTGGATTCAACCCAGCACTCGAACACCGACAGGTGGCGGAGATCGCCGTGCACCAGACCATGCGTCGGCGAGTGAATCTGACCCGCCTCGTCGCTTATCGCGAACGTGCGACCGTCGATGAGCACCAGGTGCCGTAAGCCGAGCGTCGGGACGCTCGCGGCGACAGTGTCGAAGGGTTGAGCCATTGCCTGGCCTCCAGGCCGAGGAGATCGCGACGACGCATGATTGGCAATGGCCTCACGCGGGTAGTCCTCAATCCTACGGAGGGTAGAACAGCGACCTACGAGGTGTGTGGATGGCGACCGGCCTGTTTGCGATCTATTGCCCCGGCTGCGGCGACCTGTTGGCGCCAACGCTCCCGGAAGAAGCCGACTGTCCGTCGTACGAGTGCCCATCGTGCGAGCAGCGTTTCCTCACGAGGTGCGGGTACATGATTCCGGTGCGTGAGTCCACCGCCAGCAGTCGCGTCTCGTACTGACGCATATCCCTGCTGGCGGCGTCCTCGACGGCAGTCGTACCGCTCAGTAGCGGTCGCGTTCGATGACGCGAGTGGGCTCGCGTTCGATCACCGTGGTGCTGCGGTCGGACACCCCGGCCGACCTCGCCGTCCCGATGATGAGGGAAACAATCAACCCGAGCGCGCCGACGGCCATCAGGATCCAACCGATCGTGTTCACGTTGAATCCATCGGTCTCGACGGTCACGGCAAAGGCGAGTACGGCACCGACGGCCAGCAACACGATGCTTGTCCCTACTCCTGCTACACGGTTCATGTGGTCTCCTTGTCGTCACGCAGCCGTTGGGCGACGTCGATCCTTGTTGTATGAACTCGACCTCGACTACCCGCCCAGTTGCCGGCGTAAACGCCGAGCTGACGGTACGACGGCGATCACGACGTGCGGCTCGGAGAACGTGTCACAACCGGACAAGTGACCGTAAGGGCAACCGTTGTTGCGCCTGACTGTCGTCAGCGCGTGGACGCCGTCTTCGGCCCGACTGCGCGGTCGCCGATCGCGACGAGAATCGCAGCGATGATCATTGCGATGCCCACCAAGAGTGACACGGCCATGACCGTCCACCAGAACCCGTTGAGCTCGCCACCATCGACGGCCGGGACCACGACTGCAATGGCGATCCCCGAGATCCCCGCAGCGAGCAACAGCAGCGCACGACGCGATGGAGCGGTCCGCGCAATCGGGCGACTTTGAGCCCACCACCACCCGCCGGCGACGAGCGCGAGCAGGGCGAGCGGTATCAGGGCCCACGGACCCACAGCCACCGCAACGGCCACCGCGACCGTTGCCCCGATTACGACGATGACCATTCG
>JBKJKR010000167.1:0-9159 GCA_046597135.1 Acidimicrobiales bacterium
GTCGACGACGGCTCGACCGACGACACCGCGGCGGTCGTGCAGCGATACACCGACGACGCCCGGGTGCGGCTGATCCCGCTCGGCGCGAACCGGGGGGTGGCCGTCGCCCGCAACACCGCGCTGTTCCACGCGACCGGCACCTGGATCGCCACCCTCGATGCCGACGACTGGATGACCGACGACCGCCTCGAGGTGCTGGTCGACGCGGCCGTTGCGGCCCGCGCCGATCTCGCCCACGACGACCTTCCCCTCGTCCACGAAGGCGAGACGGAGCCCTACTCGACCCTCGCGCGCTCGACCGGTGCCGTCGTCACCACGGTCACCCCGGTCGACCTCGACCGTCTCATCGACTGCGAGGTCGGCGGGCGCTCGGCCTATCGACTCGGACTCACCCAACCGATCCTGCGCCGATCCTTCCTCGAAGCGCACGGGATCCGCTACGACGAGCGGCTGAAGGTCGGCGAGGACTACCTGCTCTACCTCGATTGCCTGCTCGCCGGGGCCAAGTGGATCCAGATCCCGTCGGCGCACTACTTCTACCTGCAGCGCGCCACGTCGGCGTCGCGCACGCGTCAGGTGCCCACGCTCGAACGAAAGCTCGACATGTGCGTCGAAGTCCTCGAGCGGCCGATGCTCACCGCAGCGCAGCGTGCGTCCTTGCGCCGCTACCACCGCAACCTCTCGTCGATCCTCGCGTACCAGCGGGTCGTCGAGCCGGCGAAGGAGCGGCACCTCGGGGCCGCGGCCGGCGCAGCATTCCGCAACCCACGGTTCGTGTCCCGGCTCGTCAAGGAACTGCCGGCCGTGGCGCGGCGTCGATGGGCGTACCACGTGCGTCGCGACCGGCATGCGCTCGACATGCTGCGCTGAACGAACCGCTCGCCGCCGCCCGACCGACACCCGGCCCGTACGACGCCGGTAGCGTCATCGTCGTGACCGATGCGCTGCCTGCTGATCGACGGCCCGTCGACGACACCCGGCTCCACACCCACGAGCTGCCGCCCACCCCCACCCGCGACCGGAACATCCCGGCGACGGCCTGGATCGAGGCGCCGGCGCTGCTGCTCGCCGCGGGCGAGGACATCGGCGCCCCGCTCATCGCCTACAAACGCCGCATCGGTCCCTGGTTGTTGTGGCGGGCCGGACCCGCGACCGGCGCCGACGCCCGCTACCTGGCCATCGACGCCGACGACCTCTCCCGGGCCCACGTGTTCCGCCTCTTTCCGGACGGTACGGGCGACGGCATCGGACCGAGCGGCGCCCGCCACCTGCGCTTCCGGGCCTGGAAGGAAGACCTGCTCGGGCGCTGACCAGCCCCGCCGACCCGGCCCGAATTACTCCTACCGGCGTAGTGGTAATCGGTGTGCCATGCGTAGAATTCCGCCATGGCGACACCGCTGTTCGAGGTCCGCGACCTCCACGCAAGTGCAGGCGACATCCCCATCCTGAAGGGCGTCGACCTCACGATCATGGACGGCGAGGTCCACGCGCTCATGGGCCCCAACGGGGCCGGCAAGTCCACCCTGGCCAATGCGCTCATGGGCAGCCCCGAGATCACCGTCACGCAGGGTTCGATCCACTTCCGGGGCGACGACATCACCTCGTGGGGCACCGACGTCCGCGGCAAGGCCGGTCTGTTCCTGGCGTTCCAATACCCCCAGGAGATCCCCGGCGTCTCGGTGATCAACTTCTTGCGTCAAGCGCTGTCGGCTCGCAAGGGCATCGACCTTTCCATCCTCGAGCTCCGGCTCGCGATCATGGACTGGATGAAGCGCCTCGGCCTCGACAGCTCGTTCGCCGACCGCTATCTCAACGAAGGGTTCTCGGGCGGCGAGAAGAAGCGCAACGAGATCCTCCAGCTCGCCATCCTCGAGCCGGCCATGGCCATCCTCGACGAGACCGACAGCGGACTCGACATCGACGCGCTGCGCATCGTGGCGCGCGGCGTGCAAGAGGTGCGCCAGGATCGCCCCGACCTCGGCGTGCTCGCCATCACCCACTACCAACGACTGCTCGACGAGCTCGCGCCCGACGTGGTCCACATCCTCGTCGACGGTCGCATCGTGCAGAGCGGTGGCCTCGAGCTCGCCACGCGACTCGAGCTCGAGGGCTACGACTCCTGGCGACGGGATGCCACCACATGACGCGCGCGCCCGTCAACGCGCAGCAGGCGAGGATTGCACGATGACACTCGACGTGTCCGCCATCAAAAAGGACTTCCCGCTCCTCGAGCGTGACTTCAACGGCAAGCCACTCGTCTACGTCGACTCGGCGGCCACTTCGCAGAAGCCGCGCGCCGTCATCGACGCGATGTCCGAGTACTACGAGAACTACAACGCGAACACCCATCGTGGCGTGTTCGGCATCGCCGAACAGGCCACCAACGCCTTGGAGGGTGCACGCGAGAAGGTGCGTGCGTTCATCAGCGCACCGTCCTCCAGCGAGATCATCTTCACCCGCAACGCCACCGAGTCGTTGAACCTCGTCGCACACTCGTGGGGTCGCACCAATCTGCACCAGGGTGACGTCGTGGTGCTCAGCGAGCTCGAGCACCATTCGAACATCGTGCCGTGGCAACAGCTCCGCGAGGAGCGCGGCATCGAGCTGCGCTACATCCGGGTCACCGACACCGGCCACCTCGAGCTCGACGATCTCGCCGCCATCGTCGACGGCGCAAAGCTGGTGAGCATCAGCGCGATGTCGAACGTCCTCGGCACCGTCACGCCGGTACGGCGCATCGCGGACGCGGCGCACGCCGCCGGCGCTCTCGTGTGCGTCGATGCCTGCCAGTACGTGCCCCACCTTCCGTGCGACGTCCTCGCGCTCGGCGCGGACTTCCTCGCCTTCAGCGCCCACAAGATGTGCGGCCCCACCGGCGTCGGCGTTTTGTGGGCCCACGAAGCGCTGCTCGACGCGATGCCGCCGTTCCCCGGCGGCGGCGGCATGATCCGCGACGTCACCCTCGACGGGTTCAAGCCGGCCGAGCTGCCGTGGAAGTTCGAAGCGGGCACGCCGGCCATCGCCGAGATCATCGGTCTCGGCGCTGCGGTCGACTACCTCAACACCATCGGCATGCCCGCGGTGCGCCAGCACGAGATCGAGCTCGCGGCCTACACGCTCCGCACGCTCAAAGGGCGCTTCGGCGACGGCATCAAGATCTACGGTCCCTCCGAACCGAGCGAGCGCGGCGCGGTCTTCTCGTTCGGCTTCTACGACCTTCACCCGCACGACATCTCGCAGGTCCTCGACGAACACGGCGTGTGCGTGCGGGCCGGCCACCACTGCGCCAAGCCACTGATGCGCAAGTTGGGCATCGGAGCCACCGCGCGTGCTTCGCTCTACCTCTACAACGACGAATCCGATGTCGACGCACTCGGCGACGCGCTCGCCGCGGCTGCCGAGTTCTTCGGACTCTGAGGCCGACCGCCACGTACGAGGCCGACAAGTCCGACAGGCGGACTTGTATCACTATCATCTGTTTGCTGAACCACAGGACGCGTGCCATGCCCGGACTCGAAGATCTCTATCGCGAGATCGTGCTCGATCACTACCGCAGCCCGCGCAACCGCGGTGAGCTGCCGGTCCCGCCGTCGCACCGGACCGAGGGCTTCAACCCGTTGTGCGGCGACGAGATCGTCGTATACGTCCAGGTCGATGACGGAACCATCACCGACGTCAAGATCGGTGGACAGGGCTGCTCGATCAGCCAATCCTCGGCGTCCATGATGTCGGCCGCGATCAAGGGCAAGACCATCGAGGAAGCACGCTCGCTCACCCGGGCCTTCAAGTCGATGATGTCCATCCACGAGACCGCCCTCGAGGGCGGCGACGCCGACGCCGCCCCGGCCGACGCGTCGGTCAAGCTCGGTGACCTCGAAGCACTGCGCGGCGTGGCCCGCGTGCCGGTGCGCATCAAATGCGCGACCTTGTCCTGGAACACCCTCGCCCAGGGCCTCGACGAAGCCGAGCAAGAGCTCGGCGCCTGACCCTCGGGCCGGGAGCTCAGATCTCGCCGAGCGCCTTGTCGACGGCGGTGGCGAGCTCGAAGTCGATTTCGGTGAGCCCGCCCGCGTCGTGGTTCGTCACGTCGATGACGACCTTGTTCCAGGAGTTCGACCAGTCGGGATGATGGTTCAGCTTCTCGGCCGCCAACGCCACCATCGTGAGGAACCCGAAGGCCTCGGTGAAGTCGCGGAAGCTGAGCTCTCGATGGAGCGTGGCGCCGTTGCGCTCCCAGCGGGGCACACCCGGCAGCCATTCGGTGATCTGATCCTCGGTGAGCAACGTCTTGCGGTCGGCCATGCGGATCACGCTACGCGAAGGGATCGGCGAACGGATCGTCGCCGAAGCCCGAGATGGTGACCGCGGTCTCGACCGTGTCGCGCTCGATCCACTGGCTGTACCCCGTGCGCTCGAGCTCCTCGGCCAGCTCGAGGCCGCCGGTGACCTGTATCGCCCCCTTGGCCAGGACGTGGACGTAGTCGGGCCGAAGCTCGTCGAGCAGGCGCTTATAGTGCGTGATCGCGAGCACCCCGAGACCTGTCTCGTGGGTGGCTGCTTCGACACGCCGGCTGCACAACCGCAACGCATCGACATCGAGCCCCGAGTCGAGCTCGTCGAGGATCGCGAACTTGGGTTGCAGCACCGCGAGTTGCAGCGTCTCGTTGCGCTTCTTCTCCCCACCGGAGAAATCGACGTTCAACGACCGATCGAGGAACCGCGCATCGAACTCGATGCGCTCGGCCTCGGCCTCGAGTCGCGCCCGCAGACCGGCGTGGGGGTGCCCGGTGGCCACCAGCGCCTCGGTGAGCATCTCCTCGATGGACACACCCGGCACCTCGGTCGGGTACTGCATCGCCAGGAACAACCCGGCATGGGCACGTTCGTGCGGTTCGAGGGCCAACAGATCGACGCCGTCGAGCAGGACCGAACCGGCGGTGATCTCGTACCCCGGCTTGCCCATGAGCACGTGCGACAGCGTGGACTTGCCCGCGCCGTTCGGCCCCATGATCACGTGCACCTCACCGGAGCGGACCACCAGGTCGAGCCCGCGCAAGATCTCCTTGCCCCGGACCGAGGCACACAGCCCCGAGATGACGAGCTCGCTCACGGCAACACCACTTTCACCTGGTCGTCCTCGACCACGACTTCGTAGACCGGCGTGGGACGCGTGGCCGGCAGCGTCAACGCCTCACCATCGGTCAGGCTGAACAGCGCCCCGTGCTTCCAGCACTCGATGGTGCGCTCCTCGCAATCGACCTCGCCGTCGGACAGCAGGAAGTCGGCGTGCGTGCACACGTTGCCGAGCGCGAAGTACGTGTCGTCGATGCGCACCAACGCGATGCGATGCCCCTCGACCTCGAACCGATCAGCGGTGCCCGGATACAGCGAGTCGTAGGCGCACAACGCCACCTTGCGGCTCATCGCACACCTTCGCCTTCTGGCGGCTGTCGCCGCGCCGTGCGGCTCATCGCACACCTTCGCCTTCTGGCGGTTGTCGCCGCGCCGTGCGGCTCATCGCACACCTTCGTGTGCGTCGAGCTTGGCCGCGATGGCCGAGGTGAGCGCAGCACGCGCCTCGGGCACGGGAAGGCGGGCCAGCACCTCGTCGAAGAAGCCGGCGACCACCAGGCGTTCGGCCACCTGTGGCGGCACGCCGCGGCTCTCGAGGTAGAAGCGCTGGTCGGCGTCGATCGGGCTCACCGCGGACTCGTGCTTGCACCGCACGTCGTTGTTCTCGATCTCGAGGTTGGGCACCGACTCGGCCCAGGCGTGCTCGGACAACTTGATGTTGCGGTTGGTCTGCAACGCGTTGGTGCCTCGTGCGTTCTTGCGGACGCGGATGAGGCCCGTGTACACCGACGCCGACTTGTCGTCGACGACGCCCTTGAACAGCAACGTGCTCGAGGTGTCGGGCGCCGCGTGGTCCTGGAAGGTGCGGAAGTCGAGCATCTGCTCGCCGCTGCCGAAGTACAACGACGTAAGCGTGCCCGTGGCGCCGCGGCCGACCAGGCGGCAGTCGGTGCGCACCCGTGTGTAGTCGCCGCCGAGCCCCGCCGCGGATGCGTGCACCGTGGACGACGCTTCGGCGCGGGCCACGACCGACCCGAGCTGCCACGTGCTCGCGCCGAGTTGTTGCACCCCGAGGTACCCGATGCGCGCCGTGGGCGACGCGGCGAGCTCGACGATGGGTACCACGAGCGTCGGATCACCGCCGCTGCGGAACACCTCGAGGATCCGGACGTCGGCATCGTCGTGGGCCAGCACCACGAGGCGGGGGAACACGGCCGTCGCCCCGCGGGCAACGTGGTGTTCGATGACCACGGGTCGCTCGATCGTGACGCCACGCGGCACCACCACGGCCACTGGTTCGCGGGTGAACGCGTCGTTCATGAGCGCGAACACGTCGGTCGGTTCGGTCATGACCGAGCCGAGCAACAGGTCGGCGCCCGGGGCGTCGACCAGGCGGCCGACGTACACGCCCGCGGCGAAGAGTGCCGGGTCGACGTCGGACTCGACGAGGAAGCCGTCGACGAACACCAGCCGGGCCGCCGCGCCGGCGACCACGTCCGCCGTGGGGTGGCCGGCCGTAGCCACGCCGAGAGGCGGTTCCGCCGTTGCGGCATACCGCACGAGGTCGAGATCGCCAATACGGCTGTAGCGCCACACCTCCTCCTCCTTCGACGGAAGGGCGTGGGCGACGAACGCCTCGGCAGCGGCCAGGCGCCGGGCGTGGAGCCACGACGGCCCGCCGAGCGCGGCAGCGGTGTCAGGAGTGAACGTCGGCGGGCTCATACGGGAATTGATCCTATCGCCGTAGGAGAAATTCGGACCCGCCCAGCGAGCCCGGATGAGGTCAGTCGTCGGACTTGCGGCGGCGACCGAACCAACGGCCGAGCCGGGCCCGACCGCCTGCCCCGCCGCGGCGCCGATACCGGTCGCCCTCGACCTCGGCCCGGATGCGGGGACCGGCCTCGTTGATAATGTCCTCGGCCTCGTCGAGCAGCCGAGCGATCGACGGATCTTCGCCCAGTCCCTTGGGTTCGGGTGGGGTGGGCGGCGTGATGAGCGACCCGTGACGCCAGTTCACGTCGGCCAGGCGCGGCGTGTACGCCGCACAGTCGCTGGGACAGCGCCACGGGGCCTCGGGCGCGAGGTCGAGATCGCACTTGCGAACGGTCTCGCCGTTCGCATAGGTACGGCTCTCGAAGAACTTGCATTCCTCACGCATCGGCATGCGCCACATTCTGCACGCGCCATCGCCCGTGCGTGGACGCGGGCTCACGAGAACTGGGGCATGACCTCCTCGGCGAAGACCGCCAGTTCGTCCAGCTCGTACGGGGGGCGCAGCGCGAGGATGATCCAGTCGGCGCCGGCGGCCACGTATCGGCCGACCTTGTCGGTGATCTGCGCGACCGATCCGGCCAATGCGGCCGGCTTCTGCTGGTCGGCCGTGGCGCCGTAACGGAACCGCATCACCTCGTCGACCTTGTCGTCGTCGGCGACGATGAGTGGGACGCTCGCGGCGACCGCGAACCTCGCCGGGTCGGGGGCGAGGTCGCGCAACATGGCGACCCGGTCCGCGAACTCGACCGGGCCGAGGAAGTTCGCGTTCCAGCCGTCGCCCACCTCGGCCGCGACACGCAGCGCCTTGGGACCCGCCGCGCCGATCCAGATCCGCGGCGAGGCCTGTACGGGTTTCGGGTCGCACCGGGCGTTGCGCAGCGTGTAGAACTCGCCGTCGTAGTCCGTGGTGTCGTTGACCCACAGCGAGCGCATCACCTCGACCGATTCGCGGAGGCGCCGCAGGCGCACGGGCGTGGGCTCCCACGGCAACCCGTAGTCCTCGAACTCGGCCTGCAACCAGCCGCCGCCCATGCCGACCTCGAGCCGCCCATGCGAGAGGTGGTCGATGGTGACGAACGCGTTGGCCATGACCGCCGGGTGCCGGTAGCCCGCGGCGTACACCAGGCAGCCGACACGCGGACGCGTGGTGAGCGCAGCCAATGCGGCGTGGGTGGCGAGCGCCTCGAACGAACCCGCCTTGGGCGCGCGCATCGTATAGAAGTGATCCTGGCCGCTGATCCACTCGAACCCGAGCGCTTCGACGCGCGCCCAGGTCGCGCGCAGTTCGTCCATTTCGACCATCGCGGTCGAGACCTGTACCCCGAAGTGCGTCATGGCCGACTCCTCTCAGCGGGAGGCGACCGTAACCCGCGTCAGCCGACGCTGCCTTCCATCTGGAGCTCGATGAGCCGGCTCCATTCGACGGCGTACTCCATGGGCAAGGTCCGGGTGATCGGTTCGATGAACCCGTTCACGATCATGCCCATTGCCTGCTGTTGGGACAGCCCGCGGCTCATGAGATAGAAGAGTTGGTCGTCGGCGATCTTCGACACGGTGGCCTCGTGACCGATGATCGCGTCGCGAGAGCCGACCTCCATGTAGGGATAGGTGTCGCTCGTGGACTGATCGTCGAGGATGAGCGCGTCGCACTGCACGTGGCTCTTGCAGCCGTACGCATCGGGTTCGACCCGCACCAGGCCGCGGTAGCTCGTGCGGCCGCCGTCCTTCGAGATGGACTTCGACACGATCTTCGAGGTGGTCTCGGGCGCGGCGTGGGTCATCTTGGCGCCGGCGTCCTGATGCTGGCCGGGGCCGGCATAGGCCACCGACAACACCTCGCCCGAGGCCTTGGGGCCCACGAGCACGACGGCCGGGTACTTCATGGTGAGCCGCGAACCGATGTTGCCGTCGATCCACTCCATGTGGCCCTCTGCCTCGACGCGGGCGCGCTTGGTGACGAGGTTGAACACGTTGTTCGACCAGTTCTGGATGGTCGTGTAGGTGACGCGTGCCGACGGCTTGACGATGATCTCGACCACGGCGGAGTGCAGCGAGTCGGACGTGTACACCGGCGCTGAGCAACCCTCGATGTAGTGCACCTGGCTGCCCTTGTCGGCGATGATCAGCGTGCGCTCGAACTGGCCCATGTTCTCGGCGTTGATCCGGAAGTAGGCCTGGAGCGGCAGCTCGACCTTGCAGTTGGGCGGCACGTAGATGAAGGAGCCACCCGACCACACGGCAGAGTTCAGCGCCGAGAACTTGTTGTCGTTGGACGGGATGACCTTGCCGAACCACTTCTTGACGAGCTCGGGG
>JBKJKR010000195.1:0-7078 GCA_046597135.1 Acidimicrobiales bacterium
CGTCGGTGCCGAGGTAGCTGGCAATGACCGCCGGGTCGTTGCGCACCTCGGCGGGCTCGCCCTCGCAGATGACCTGGCCCAGCTCGAGGCAGTACACGCGGTCGCTGATGCTCATGATCAGCGGCATGTCGTGCTCGATGACCAACATCGCCGCGCCCAGCTCGCGTTGGATGCGTCGGATGAGCGGGCCGAAGGCCTCGGTCTCCTTCTGGGCCACACCACCCGTGGGCTCGTCGAGCAGCAACACCTTTGCGACGACCGCGAGGAGACAACCCAGTTCGACGATGCGTCGCGTGCCGGTGGACAGGTTCGCGATGAACTGATCGCCGTAGCGCGACAAGCCGAGGAAGTCGATGATCTCGGCCGCGTCGGAGCGCTTGCGACGCTCATGGGGGATCGACGGCGGAAGCGCGGTGAGCGACGGGATGAGCAGGCTGCGTTGGCGTGCCTCGAGCGCGACCATGATCGTCTCGCGCACGGTGAGGTCGGGATACAGCTTCGCCGACTGGAAGCCGCGTCCGAGGCCCATGCGGTGACGGCGATGCGCCGCGATGTGCGAGACGTCGCGACCGAGCGCCTCGATGCCGCCGGTGGAGGGCACGAAGCCGCTGATGGCGTTCATCAACGTGGACTTGCCTGCACCGTTCGACCCGATGAGCCCGACGAGCTCGTTGTGGTTCGCGTGGATGCTCACGTCGTTGACCGCGTGGTTGCCGCCGAAGCGCACGTGCACGCCATGCGTCGCGACCCAGGCCTTCCCCTCGGCCACGGTGAGCTCGCGCGCCGGGCGCGCCGGAACCGTCTTCTGGATGGCGGGCACCGGGTTTTCGACGCCTCGTTCACCGAGGCGTCGATCGGCCCAACCGAGCACGCCGCCGCGCACGGAGTACACGATCTGCATGAGGCCGCCAGGGAAGTACAGCAACAAGATGAGCAAGCCGATACCCGAGGTGAGGAGTCTCACTTGGTCGGTGTTGTCGAATCTCGCCGGCAGCCCACGGGTCCACAACGCACCGAGCACCGGCCCGGCAACGGTGCCGAGGCCGCCGATGATGGTGGTGGCGACCACCCGGATGGATGCCGCCGGGTCGTACTGCGTGTCGGGCGTGATGTTGGTGAACAGCGTTGCGTGCAACGCTCCCGCGAGTCCGGCGATGCCACCGGCGAGGCCGAACGCGGTGAGCTTGATGCGCGTGGGCGACACGGTGGACGCGGCGGCCATGTCCTCGTTCTCGCGCACCGCGATGAGCGAACGTCCGAGGCCGGTACGGCGCAGGCGGGCCACCATGAGCGACAGCAGCCCGAGCACGACGAGGCAGAAGTAGTAGTACTGCTTCCGGTCGTTGGGGAACGTCCACCCGAAGAACTCCTGCGGACGCAGGCGCGCGTTGGTACCGGACTTGAGGAACACCTTCTGGCGGAAGAGCCACGTCTGCGCCATCACCGCGAACGCGAGGGTGGTGACCGCGAGGAAGAGACCCTTCACCCGCAGCGCGGGCAGACCGACGATGACCGCCGCGACCACGCCCACCGCAGAGGCGATGGCCAGGCCCGGCAGCCAACCCACCGTGAGGTGCATGTCCCACAGGTCGAACGGCACGGGTATGTCGTTGCCGCCGAGGACGGCCACCAACGAAAGCGCGCCGAGGCCGACGAACGCGAAGTGGCCGAGCGAGAGCTGCCCGGCCCAACCCGTGAGCATCGACAGCGACAACGCGACCATCGCGAGTATCAGGATGTCGGTCCAGGTGAAGTAGTCGGACGGCTTGTCCAGCACCAACGGGATGAGCGCGAGGAAGCCGTAGAGCAGGATGAAGCCGATGGCCGGCAGCATGCGGATGATGCGCATCTGCTGCAGCCGCGCCGGCACCGGCTTGACCCGTGACGACAACGACCATCCGTCGGCGGCGCGGCGATCGCGGTTGAACACCAGCACCAGCACCAGCACACCGATGAACAGGTACACGTCGGGCAGGCTGCGGTTCGAGTTACCGACGTTGGCGCTGACGATGGCCTCGGTGATGCCGATGGCGATGCCACCGGCGAGGCACGCCGGCAGTGACTTCATGCGGGCCAGCAACGAGACGGCAAGGGCTCGGAGAAGCATCGGCGGACCGAGCGAGTCGGCGCCGGCCTTCGCTGCGGTGGTGCCGAGCAGTGGTGCGAGCATGATGCCGGTCGCCGCGGCGAAGCCCGACGCGAGCGTCCACACGATGGTCGAGGTGCGCTTGACGCTGGTGCCGTAGACGCGGGCCGTGTCGGGGTTCGACGCCGACGCTCGCACGGCGAGTCCGAAGCGCGTGCGCGTGAGGAAGAGGCCCAGCGCGATCACGAGCACCGGTACCACCAGGAGCACGATGAGGTCACGACCGAGGATCGAGACCGACCCGACCTTCCAGCGACTCGTCTCGGCGAAGGGCAGCGGGTAGTTGCCCGACTTCGTCACGTCGGGGAGGTAGATCTTGGACAGCGTGAACAGCTGTGCCACCCCCAGGGTGGCGATGAGCAGAACGAGCCTGGGCGCGCTGAAGAGTCTTCTCACCACGGTGAGCTCGACGGCGGCGCCCGCTATGGCGCAGATGAGAACCGCGAAGACGAACGACAGCCAGTAGGGGATCGAGTAGTTCGACACGAACAGCGCAAGTAGCGCCGCGCCGAACGCCCCGATCTCGCCCTGTGCGAAGTTGAGGACCCCGGTCGATCGGTAGATCAACACGAATCCCGCGGCGAACACGGCATAGGTGAGGCCGGTCACGATGCCGTTGAATGGCATCTGCATGGTGAGCTCGAATGCGAGCACCGGTCAGCCCCCTTCTCCGCCGAGGAACACCGCTCGGACGAGATCATCACGTTCTGCGAGCTCGCGGGCGGGGCCTTCGAAACGCACCCGGCCCTTCTCCATGAACACCGCGCGATCAGCGAACGCCAGCGCGACGTTGACGGACTGTTCGACGATGATCATCGATTGTCCCCGCGCCTTGAGCTGTTCGACGATGACCAAGAGCTCCTGGACGACCAGGGGTGCCAGGCCGAGCGAGAGCTCATCGATGAGCAGCACCTCGGGTTCGTGCAGCAGGGCCATGGCGAGCGCCAGCATCTGCTGCTGGCCGCCGGAGAGATCGCCCGCCAGCTCGTCGCGTCGGTTGGTGAGCGCGGGGAACAGGTGCATGATCTCGTCGATGCGGGCCTGCATCTCGGCATCGGTCTTGCCGGTGGCGAGCATGGCGGTGCGGAGGTTGTCGCGGATGGTCAGGTCGCGGAACGTTCCGGCGCCGCCGCGCAACTGCACGATGCCGTGCTTGAACCGCACTTCGGCGTCGACGTAGGTGAGCGTTCGGCCGTTCAAGCGGATGACACCGCGATCGGGTATGCCGAGCCCCGAGATGGCTCGTAGCAGGGTCGATTTGCCTGCGCCGTTGGTGCCGAGCAGCGCGAGCACCTCACCGCGCTTGAGCTCCATCCCGACGTCGAACAGCACCTGTACGGGTCCGTAGCTGAAGTCGAGGTTGCGCACCTGGAGCAGCGGGATGCTGCCGGGGTTCGCGCTCATGCGCTTGAGCTCGTCCTGTTCCTCGAGCAGCTCTTCGACCGCCAGTGAGATGTCACGCTTCAAGAAGCGGGAGCCGTAGACGAACATCGCGCCGCCGATCAGCGCGGATGGCGGAGCGACCACCGTGAGCGCGGTGCGCGACCCGTGGGCATCGGAGAGCGCGCCGGCGATGAGCCCGCCGAAGAACCCGCCCATCAAGAAGATGAACACCGGCACGAGCGCGAACGCCTGGGCCCGCATGCGATACGGCGCCACCGCACCGATGGTGGGACCGACGCATACGAAGGCCGCGCTGGTGCAGGCGTTGGCAATGCTGATGCCGATGACGAGCAGGACGATGTCGTCGAACCGCAACGCAATGAGCATGAGCACGCCGTACATGGCGATCAGGACGCCGCCGATGCGCACCATGCGGGTGGGGTTGTCGCGAAAGGCTTTGTCGTAGGCGCGGGCCGCGAGGGGGATGGTGACCATCGAGGCGAGCCATGTCAACGAGATGACCCAGCCCCGCTTGAACGCGCCGTAGCCGTACGAATCTTCGAGCAGCAGGCTCAGCTGCACCGGCACGGCGACGAGTGCGAAGCCGAGCGTGCCGATGCCCACGCAGATGTAATAGAAGGTCTTGATCTTCTTGAGGCGTGCGTAGGCCGACGACATCGACACTGGCAGCTGCGCGCCGAGCGCCAGCGGTTCGAGCGTCTGACCGAGCACCATCTCCTGCTCGTGCCGGCCACGTTTCGGCTCTTTCAAACGCAGCGACGCGAGCGACAAGAGCGCTAGGGGGAGCGAGAAGAACAAGAAGGCCCAACGCCAACCTTCGGTGCCGCCCGCGATGTCGGCGATGCCGCCGGCGATGAACGGACCGATGAGCAGGCCCAGCGGGCGGGCCAGACCATCGACGCCGAACACCCTGGCGCGGGCCTGGATGGGGTAGTTGTCGGTGAGCAGCGAGTTGTGGACCGGAGTGTTGTAGCTCTGTGCGCTGCCGATGAACACCCGGGCGCAGAAGAGCTGGAACGGGTTCACCACGAGCCCGTTCAAGAAGACCGCGATGGCCCCGAAGAACGTCGCGAAGGTGACGATGCGCACCCGCGACATGCGGTCGGCGAGCCAGGCGAGCGGCACTGCGCCGAGGACCAACGCAATGCCACCGAAGCTCGCGATGCCGACGAGGGTCGTGTCGCTGATGTTGAGCGTGGCCTGGATGTCGGGTGCGAGCACGGCGATTGCGAGCCGGTCCATGCCCTCGGCCATGGCGATCAGCGGCAACAGAAGCATCATGAAGAAGCCGCCGCTGCGTCCGGCTTCGGCAAGCGACATCTGCGCCGCGCCCACCCCGGGCAGGAGGTCGTCGGGGAGGACCTTCTCGGCCGAACGGGCGGCCTGCTCGGCCTGGCGCTTGGCCTCTTCGTCGAGCACCGTGGCGACGAGGCTGGCCGGATCGTCGTCGAGTAGCTGCGCGTTGTCGTCCACGTTCCCCCTCAGGACCCGGGCGACACGGCGCCAGGTGTGCCGAACAACCGTGACCGTGGCCACAGGAGGACGCAGAGTAGCGGGAAGTTTCGGCTCAGCGCCAGATCGGGCCGGCAATGGTGGGAGACCAGGCGCGGGACCGTCAGAGTGACTAATGTCATAGACGTAGGTCACATATTGAGGTCACATACCAAGGACGTACTTCGGGGGGATCGACGTGAACGCAATTCGACGAGGCGGGGTACTGCTCTTCGCCCTCGCGCTGTTCGCCGGCGCGTGTGGGGACGATGGCGGGGACACGGACGCGGCGACCGGTAGTACCGGCTCGACCGGGGCCACCGCGGCCACCGCGGCCACTGCCGCAAGTGGTGCGAGCGGCGCCACGGCGTCGGGCGGCACGGCCGCCACCGGCGCCAAGGGGGTCTTCCACACCGACCCACGCGGCGGCATCTACCAGACGTTCCAGAACACCTATGACCGCAGCAAGGACCCGTTCTCGTCGACCACGGACTTCTGCACCGCCAAGGCGTCGACGGCGACCCGCAAGGCCACCGATGCCATGAGCGCCGACTCGATCACGATCGTGCACCTGCGCACCAAGCTCGAGCAGCTCCAGACCATCGGCTTCGCTGTGCCGGTGGGCAACGTGCACGACATGTACGAGACGTTCACCCGCTACATCAACGAGAAGTGCGGGGGCATCAACGGGCGCAAGATCAAGCTCGAACTGGTCGAGGTCAACTCGCAGAGCACCACGCTCGACGCCGATCGGCGTGCCGCGTGCATCGCGGCCACCGAGGACTTCAAGGCACCGATCGTGATCAACAGCACGGGTTTGCAGGGCACCGCGATCCCGTGCATCTCGATCGAGCACGACTCGATCCTCATCACCTCGACAAGCGGTGAGGAAGCGTGGACCACCGAGTCGAAGGGGCGCATCAAGTCGAACGCGCCAACGCTCGACGAGTACGTGCGCAACCTGGCCAACGAGCTCGTCAAGCAGGGCGTGCTCAAGGACAAGAAGATCGCCGTGGTCGTCGCCGACACACCGGGGCAGAAAGAAGCGCTCGACAAGGGCCTCATCGCCACGCTCGACAAGGCCGGCATCAAGGTGGCCCAGTACGACGTGATCGGGTGCAAGGGTGGCTCGGTCTGCACCGACGGAACGCCCGCTTCGGTCGACAAGCTCATCGCGAACGGCATCAACGTGCTCTTCGCGCCCGGCCTGAACGTGGTGTCGCTGCCGCAGTACATCAAGGAGATGGCCACGAAGGGCGTCAAGAACGGTCAGGTCCAGATCTACAACAACAACTTCAACAGCGGGGCCGGCGACCTGGTCTCGTCGAAGATCCCCGAGTTCGGTGGCGAGGCGGCCGGTGCGCTGTACGCCGGCACGATCTCGATCGACCCCGCGCCGACCGGCATCATCCGGCTTCCCGGCTACCAGAAGCCGGCGTTCAACGCCATGTGCGAGAAGGTCTACAACGAGAACAACAAGTCGGGTGAGAAGTGGGACTACGCCAGCGAGGAGACGAACTCGCGGGCCGGCATGGTCGGAACGGTGTGTGGGTTCATCCGCATGGCGGCTCGCACCGTGTCCCTCGCCGGTGACAACCCCACGAAGGCCGATCTGTTGAAGGCCATCGAGAACATCGGTGCGGTCGACACCAGCAACATGGAGCCGTCGTCGTTCAAGCCAGGCAAGCCGTCGGGTTCCGACACGCAGTTCCAGCTGAAGTACGTGTATCCGTGCCCGGTCACGGGTTCGGGGTTCAAGGGCTGCTACCTCCCGGCGACCAACGTACCGACCGCCATTCCGCGCTGAGGTGGTGTGCTCGGGTGGTGGCCCGACGGCTGACGCAGACCGTCGGGCCGCCACCCCGAGCGACCGACTGTTAGCGATTCCTCGCAAAAGTGACTAACGTCATGCGCCTGCGTCACATGACGTAGCGAGCAACCCGGGGGATTACGTTGATGAAACGCGTACGGAGGGGCGCCGCGCTGCTGTTGGCGTTGGGCCTCATCGCAGGAGCCTGCGGCGACGACGGTGGCGAC
>JBKJKR010000320.1:0-8561 GCA_046597135.1 Acidimicrobiales bacterium
GACCGTTTGCTCCGATCACAACGCCGGCGCGCCGACGGCGGCTACGAGTCGGTCGAGAGCGGGCAGGCGCTGCGCGAGATCGCCGAGCGAATGCAGGCGATCATCGCCGAGCACGGCCCGCGTTCGGTGGCGTACTACAAGGGCACGTGTGCGAGCCGCAACCCGGCCACCGGAGCGCTGCTCACCGCGTGGATGGATGCCATCGGATCGCCGATGCGCTTCGACAGCAACACCATCGACCAGCCGGGCAAGTCGGTGGCCCTGGCAATGCACGGCCGGTGGGGCGCACCGCCGCACGGTTTCGACGGGGCCGATGTGGCGCTGCTCGTGGGGACGAATCCCTTCGTCACGCTGGCCGGTGGTCTGCCCAGCACCGATCCGATCCGCAGTGTGCGCGATGCCCGCCGGGCCGGGATGCGATTGTTGGTCGTCGACCCGCGGCGGACCGAAACCGCGGCGGCCGCCGACCTGCACCTGCAACCGCGACCCGGCGAGGACGTCGCGATACTCGCATGCCTCGTCAACGTGATCATCGCCGACGGGCTCTACGACGCCGAGTTCGTCGCGGGCCATGTCGCAGGATTCGATGAACTGCGCGACGCAGTCGCACCCTTCACCCCCGATGCCGTAGCGGTCCGGGCCGATGTCGCGCCGGCCGAGCTGGTGTCGATAGCCCGCGCGTTCGCGTCGGCGCAACGAGGCGTGGCCACGTCGGGTACCGGGCCCAGCATGACCGGCCGTCACAGCACCGTGGTCGAGTACCTCGTACTTGCGCTCAACACGATCTGCGGTCGCCACCTCCGCGCCGGCGACGTGCTGTGGAACCCCGGCGTGCTCGTCTCGCCCCTCGCAGCCAAGGCCCAAGCCACGCCCCCTTGGCCGGCGTTCGGTTACGGCGAGGAGTTGCGCGTGCGGGGCCTGGCCAACGCCGCATGCGGTCTGTCCACGGCGGCGCTCGCCGACGAGATCCTCCTCGAGGGCCCCGGGCAGGTGAAGGCGTTGTTCTGCGTCGGCGGCAATCCGGCCGCCGCCTGGCCCGACCACGAGAAGACGTGGCGTGCGATGCAGGCGCTCGACCTGCTCGTCACCATCGACATCAAGATGCCACCGCGAAGGCCGCCGACTACGTCATCGCACCCAAGCTCACGCTCGAGATCCCCGGCTCGACCATCGTGAGCGAGGCGCTGTACTACTACGCGACCGGGTTCGGGTACCCACGGCCCTACGCCAACTACACACCGGCGATCATCGACCCGCCCGCCGATTCCGACGTGGTCGAGGACTGGCAGGTGTTCCACGAGCTCGGTCGGAACATGGGGCTGCCCCTCCGTGTGCCGCCGATGTTCCCGTCCCCCGATGGGGTCGACGACGCGATCGTGCTCGACGGGTCGAGCACGCCGTCGCTCGACGAACTGCTCGACCACCTCTACCGCAACTCCCGGGTGCCGCTCGCCGAGGTTCGGACACGTTCGGCCCTCGGTGGTGGCGCCGTCTACGAGTCGGAGCCGGTGGTCGTGCAGCCGGCCGATGACGGTTGGACCGGCCGGCTCGATGTGGGCAACGCCGACATGATGAACGAGCTGGCCGATGCCCGGCAGTCGGCGTGGCCGGTCGACGACCGGTACCCGCTGCGGCTCGTGTGCCGGCGCATCGTGGGCGCGCTCAACTCGTCCGGACGCGATCTCCCGAACATGGCCCGCCATACGAACAACCCCGCGTACCTGCACCCAGACGATCTCGCCGCGCTCGGCCTGACCGACGGGGAACTGGTCGACATCGTCTCCGAGGTCGGCACGCTCCTGGCGGTCGTCGCCCCCGATCTGCAACTTCGGCGTGGCCTCGTGTCGATGACGCATTCGTTCGGCGACGTGCCAGGCGGCGAGACCGATGTGCGCAAGGTGGGCAGCAACACCTCATGGCTCACAGTCGTCGATCGTGACTACGACCGGTTCACCGGCATGCCCCGCATGAGCAACGTGCCCGTCGCGATCCACCGCGCCGGGGCGACCCAGAGCTCGGTGAGCACCGCGTCGAGCTTGGTGTAACCGTCGTTCACGCCGACCTCCATGCCCGACGACAGCCACGCGTCCCTCGAAGCTGTCGACGAGCGACTGCGCGTGCAGCCGGGTGTAGCCGTCACCGAGGTCCTCGAAGGTCATCGTCTCGAGTGCGACGTCGTCGGGCATGCCTTCGAACGTGAAGGTCTGCACGAAGCGGTCGGCGCTGATCTGGTGGAAGCAACCCCGGAAGCCGAACTCCTGGCCGTCGTGGCTCGCGACGTACCGCCAGCAGCCACCGTCGCGCGCGTCCCACTCGACGACAAAAGACAGATGTCGAGAAATCGGCATCCTTGCGCGTCGTTCCGACGTAGGAATGGTCATGGACTCATCGCCCGACGATCGTGTTTGGTCCCTCGGCCGTACGGGAATCGATCGTCGATGACCCGCAGAAGCACATTGGAAACCGTCGCCGACGCGATCATCGAGGCGCCCATCGTCACGAGCTTCACCAAGCTCGGCTACGCGGCCCGCCGCCACATCGCCCGATGGTCACGGCTCGACGACTACGACCTCGCGGGTCGGGTGATCGTGCTCACCGGCGCGACATCCGGTATCGGTCTCGCCGCAGCACGCCAGTTCGCGCGGTGCGGCGCGACGTTGGTGGTGGTCGGACGCGACTCGGCCCGGAACGATCGTGTGGTCGCTGAGTTGATCGACACCTCCGGCAACCGCTCGATCAGCCAGGTGCCGGCCGACATGAGCGATTTCGAACAGGTGCGGCAGCTCGCCGCCCGGGTGCTGGCCGAGCACCGACGGCTCGACGTGTTGATCCACAACGCAGGAGCGCTCACGGCCGAGCGCCACATCTCCCCCGACGGCACCGAGGCGACGGTGGCCGCCCAGGTCGTCGGCCCGTTCCTGCTGACCACGCTGTTGCTCGATCGCCTCGCCGCATCGGCGCCGGCGCGGGTGCTCACGATGTCGTCGGGTGGCATGTACACCGCGGGCCTCACCGTGTCCGGACTCGAGATGCCGGCCGAGACCTACAAGGGCACCGAGCAGTACGCCCGGGCGAAACGGGCCCAGGTCACGCTGAACGAGATGTGGGCCGAGCGGTTCGGCCAGTCGGGCATCCGGTTCCACGCGATGCATCCCGGGTGGGCCGACACACCGGGTGTCGACGCGTCGCTGCCCGGGTTCTCGAAGCTGATGGGTCCGCTGCTCCGCACTCCGGCACAAGGCGCCGACACGCTCGTGTGGTTGGCGGCGGACGATGCGGCACTGGAGTCGAACGGCGGGTTCTGGCTCGATCGTCGGCCGCGTTCGATCCACAAACTTCCCAGCACCAAGAAGACCGACACGGCGCAGCGGCGTGCCGAGCTGTGGGATTGGGTCATCCACGCGGCCGGTGCGACACCGACGGCGCCGCCCGCGCCGAGCGAGCGCGCTCGAACGACGGACGCATGACGTCCCGAGGTGTCCCGGTTCCCGATCCGGTGCTGCCCGGTCAAGAGTCCGTTTGGGCCTATCCGCGCCCACCGCGCGTAGAACCGACCGCGCGTCGAGTGCGCGTCGAGCTCGACGGCGTCGTCATCGCCGACAGCACGCGTGCCGTACGGGTGCTCGAGACATCGCACCCGCCCACCTACTACGTGCACCCCGACGACGTCGTGTGGGCGCTCGTCGAACCGGCGACGGCGCGCTCGACGTGGTGCGAATGGAAAGGGCACGCGTCGTACTGGACCGTGCAGGCCGGTCGGCTTCGCGTCGATGCCGGCGCGTGGTCGTATCACCAGCCGACCCCGGGCTTTGCGGCCATCGTCGACCATCTGGCGTTCTATCCGGCACGCTTCGACTGCTTCCTCGATGACGAGCCGGTGACCCCGCAGCCGGGTGGCTTCTACGGTGGGTGGGTCACGAAGGAACTCGCTGGCCCCTTCAAGGGCGACGTGGGCACACTGCACTGGTGAGCGATGACGGGCCGCGACCCTTGCGGCGGGCTCGGGTCAGTGGAACCGGATGACCTCGAACGCGGTGCACAGCCGGCCACCGAACCGGTCCTTGTTGGCCGCCGCGTTCGCGGTGAGGAACGCGCGGATGTCGTCGGGGGTCTGACCGAGTGCGGCGTTGTAGGTCGCGTGCGCCTGCAGCGAGGCAATGGCCCGTTCAAGCCCGCCTTCGATGGCGACGGCGTGGGTCGCGAGGGGAGAAGCGGCGATCGCGACCTGTTTGACCCCGCTCCACGGTTCGAGCCCGTCGGTGAGCTGATCCGTGAAGATCCATCGGTTGCCCGCGTCGCCGACTGCGTCGAGGACCGCACGACCGGTGTTGCGATGGTCGGGGGTGTTCCACCCGTGCCCGCCAGGCCACGTGTCGTGATGGTTCAACATGACGATGAGGTGCGGGCGGTGCCGTCGGATCGCGGCGGCGATGTCGCGGCGCAGTTCGAGCGACGCCTCGATCGTGCCGTCGGAGTGGTCGAGGAACTCGACGGTGTCCACGCCGACGATCTTCGAGGCCTCGATCTGCTCCGCCTCGCGCAACGGACCGCACAACGCCGGTTCCACGGTGCCGATGCCGGCTTCGCCCCGGGTCACGAGCAGGTAGGCCACGGACTTGCCGGCGTCGGTCCATAACGCGATGGCTGCAGATGCACCGGTCTCGACGTCGTCGGGGTGGGCCACCACCGCGAGCACCCGGTCGAAGTCGGTTCCCAGCTCATCGAGGTCGATCATGCTGCCCGCCTTGTCGTCAGGTCCCGTGCTGCTCGCGGTAACGAAGATATAGGCGAGCCAGGTGCGAGCCCGCGGGCGTGAAGAAGTCGGCCGGTTCGATGTCGATCCACGACGGATCGAGGTCGGGCGCAGAGATCTCGTGACCGACGTGCGTTGCCACGGTGGCCACAGCCGGCTTCGGTGATCCGTCCCAATGCCACAACCCGAAATGACGTTCGTGCACGGCGTCGTCGAACGGCGGATCGTTCCACACCGAAGGCACGTAGTCGTTGGCGCACCACAACATCGCGCCGGTTGCTCCGGCGCGGCGGAGCGTGTGCAACGCGCGGTCAGTGTAGGACGCCGCCGCGTCCTCGCTGACGAGCATCGAGTCGGGTGTCGGCACGCCACCACCAGGCACTGCGCCTGACGATCGGGTGGGCAGGCCGAACTCGCTGAACAGCACATCGGTGCCATGGCCGAGCCAGCGGGTCACCTCGGTGAGGTAGCCGAGCAGGTGCTCGTCGGTGGCGCCCATCGCCCACGGCGCGTAGATCGGGTACCCGTGCATCGTCAGGAAGTCGCACACCGTTGTCGCGTCGGCCGGCCCGAGGCGACGATCCGACTCGAGGTCCTCCATGTGCAGGCCGGTCGTGATGGTCGCGTTCGCGTCCGCGGCACGAATGGCATCGGCCACGCGTTGCAGCCACGAACGAGCGAGGACGTTGCTGGGCGGAATGGTGCAGTTCGAGTTCTCGTTCCCGAGGTCCCATGCCCAGAGCGCAGGGTGCTGGGCGACCGCACCTGCGCACACGCCGGCGAGGCGTACCTGCGCGGCGGTGATCTCTTCGTCGCCGTACCAGTTGCGCGGTTCGCGATCGGACACGGTGTTGTCGCTGATGACTCGAAAGCGCGGTGTGGTCGAGTGTTGCGTGAGTGCCCACGCAGGGAAGAAGTTGACGCCGCTCATGTGGCCGGTGAACAGGGTGGGCATGATCGCGATGCCGGCAGTGGCCGCGAGATCCGCGGTGGCCACAAGTCGATCGAGCATTTCGCCGGGTGCGTCGCCGGGCGACGGCTGGAAGGCTTCCCACGTCAGGAAGAACCGCACCGAATCGAAACCGGCGGCCGCGATGCGCGCGAAGTCGTTGGCGATGGCGCCCCCGTCGAACTCGTGCCACATGCGCAGCTCCGCGTCGGCCGGCCAGTAGTTGAGGCCGATGCGGAACTGTCGAGAAGGCTGCGTCACCGATCGAACCTATCGGGCGGCCGTCGGCGTTGGCCGGTCGATAGCGTGGGCGTGTTCCACTCCTCTCCAAACCCGTCGCCGGGCCGAGCTTGCGCATCGCGGTGCTGTCGCCCATCGCATGGCGCACACCGCCGCGTCACTACGGCCCGTGGGAGCTGTTCGCCTCACTCCTCACCGAGGGTCTCGTGCGGCTCGGCCATGACGTAACGCTCTTCGCGACCGGTGATTCGCAAACCGCGGCACGGCTCGTGGCGACCAGCCCGTTCGGATGGTCGGACGACGCGACGGTCGAGCCGAAGGTGGCCGAGTGCCTCCACATCGCCGAGGTGTTCGAGCGGGCGAGCGAGT
This sequence comes from Acidimicrobiales bacterium, assembly GCA_046597135.1. GTDB lineage: Bacteria > Actinomycetota > Acidimicrobiia > Acidimicrobiales > WLNW01 > WLNW01. Next base: position 6,312 of record JBKJKR010000320.1, read on the forward strand.
TCGACGTGATCCACAACGGTTTCGACTTCTTGCCGCTGACCTACAGCCGCCTGGTCGACACGCCGGTGGTGACCACCATCCACGGGTTCTCGTCGCCGAAGATCGTTCCGGTCTACCAGCGGTACAACGACTGCACCACCTACGTCGCGATCAGCGAGTCCGACCGGCACCCGTTGCTGCGCTACGGGGCGACGATCCATCACGGCATCGACACCGATGCGTTCGCGGTGTGCTCCACCCCTGGCGACCATCTGCTGTTCTTCGGTCGGATCCATCCCGACAAGGGCACGGCGCACGCGATCGACGTCGCGCGTCGGTGCGGTCGTCGTTTGGTCATTGCGGGGATCATCCAGGACGAGCAGTACTTCCGATCCGAGGTCGCGCCCCACATCGACGGGGATCACGTCGTGTACCTCGGGCCGGTCGGTGGTGCCGAACGGCTCGAGGTGCTCTCCGGTGCACACGCGCTGCTCCACCTCGTCGACTTCGACGAACCGTTCGGGTTCAGCGTCGTCGAGGCGCTCGCGTGCGGCACGCCGGTGATCGCACACCGACGCGGGTCCATGGGCGAGATCATCGAGCACGGTACGACCGGCTACCTCGTCGCCGGCGTGCCCGACGCGGTCGAGGCGGTCGCGCTGGTCGGTGGCCTCGCTCGGCCTTCGATCCGCGCGTCGACCGTCGAGCGGTTCAGCGCACACGTCATGGTCGACCGCTATGAGGCGCTCTATCGCACCGTGCTGAGCTGACGACGGTCAGACGGCGCCGGTGCGGTTGTCCTTGTGCATCTGCACGAGTTCGACGAGGTACCCGTCAGGGTCCTCGACGAACGCCACGGTGACGGGCCAGCGGTCGAGACGCTGGGGGGCCATCGTCGACGTCGCGCCGGCCGCGACCGCGCGGTCGTGCACCTCGGCGCAGTCGTCGACGTTGAAGTAGATCTTCCACAGCGCGAAGCCGTGATCGACCTCTTGGCCGTTGTTGTACCGCTCGGCCAACTGGAGCCGACCGCCACCTTGGTCGGCCGCGACAACCGCTTCGTGCACGTCGTCGATCTCGGTGCGCCCCTGCAGCTTGAGGCCGATCGCGTCGGTGTAGAAGGCGATCGACTTCTCGAGGTCCTTCACATAGATGCAGTACTGACCCACGGTGGTGGCCATCGTCGTGCTCCTGGTCGGTTGTTCGTGTCAGACGGGGCGACGCCGGGAGGCGTCAGACTGGATAGAGCGGGAAGTCGTGGCCGGTGAGCCAATGCCGCCCGACCTTCTTGACCGGGGCCCACCGATCGATGAGGTCTTGTTCGGTCTGGGTGTCGGTGAGCTGGCCGAGGTCGCGCGGCGTGGGGCCGATCTTTTCGGCCAGCGGGCGGAGCTTCTCGACGTCGAATCCGAAGGTCTCGGCGGCCGACATGCCGAGCATGCGCCGTGACTCGTGGATCGGGATATCGAAGAACGTCGACTTGAGCGCTTCGAAGGTCGCGGGCCAGGTGCCCTCGGGGTGGGGGAAGTCAGTGCCCCACAGCATGTTGTCGATGCCGATCTCGTAGCGCATGCCGAGCTCGCGGCGCTTGATGTTGGCCAGGCCGGTGAAGACGTTCCGGTCGACGTACTCGCTCGGCAACATGTCGACCTTGCCGTTGAACACGCCGCGGTTCATCTTCGCGGAGCCCATCTGGCTGGCCCACATGCGATCCCACGACCACAGGAGCTGGGGCAGCCACCAGCATCCGCCTTCGGTGGCGCAGAACTTGAGGTTGGGGAAGCGTTCGAACACGCCGGACCACAACATGAACCACATGGGCCGTGCGGGGAACCACGTGACCTCGGTGACGTAGATGCCGAGGTTGTCGCCGTACTGGTCTCGCTCGGCCGAACCGGAGTGCGTGACGATGGGCATCTCGTACTCTTCGCACCGCGCCCACACCGGGTCGTAACGACTGTCGTGATACGGCGTCTGGTTGCACCACCGCGCCGGGATCATGACCGCGCCGAGTCCGTGTGCTTTCGCCCAGTCGATCTCGGCGAGCACGGCATCGAGCTCACCGGTGATGGGCACGAGCGCCACGCCGCAGCGGCGCTCGGGGTTAGTCGCGCACAGCTCGGCCAGCCATCGGTTGTGGGCTTTCGCGCCGGCCATGCCCAGTTCCGGGTCGAGGTCGCCCGACAGGCCGAGGCCTGCGCCGAACGGCACGCAGGTGCGGCTCTCGACCGCGTCGGCGTCGGGGTAGACGACCTCGGCCGCCACGCCGTC
>JBKJKR010000527.1:0-3246 GCA_046597135.1 Acidimicrobiales bacterium
GTGCCCAGCTCCACGGAACGACCGGCGGAGGTGACCAAGCCCACCTCAACGCCGTCGACCCGCACGGGCGATCCCACCCCCACAGCCTCGCCCTCGATGCGCAGGCCCCGCAACGGCCGAGGCACGTTGCCGCCCCGGCTGTCGATGCGGGCCACGAGCTCCTGGCCGGTGTAGCAACCCTTGGTGAAGCTCACGCTGATGTCGACCACACCCGCCTCGGCCGGGATGGTGGACTCGTCCAGCTCGCGGCCCATGGCCGGCATGCCGGCGGCGACCCGCCACGCGTCGTAGGCCGCGGCGTCGCCGGCAGGCACGCCGGGCGGCAGCGCGACCTCGGGGCCCAGCAGATCGACGCCCTGGGTGCCACCCCAGGTGACCGGGGCCGAGATCGCCGCGCCGAGCACCGAGCCGTCGATCTCGGACGAGGCGACGCCGCGCACGGCAACGAACTGCCACGGAACGGTCTCGATGTCGACCTTGACCCGCAGCTTGAAGCGCAGCAACCGGGCGACCACGACGGCGCCGTAGCCCGCGTCGACGTCGCACACGAACGTGTCCTCGGCGAGACGGGTGATGCGGAACCACGCGTCGACCTTGCCCTGGGGTTGCAACACGAACGTGTAGGCGCACGAGCCGGTGGGCAGCGCCTGCACGTCCTGACTGAGCTGGCCCTGCAGGTACGAGGCCGCGTCGGGCCCGCTCACGCGCACGACGTCGCGTTCGAGGCGAACTGCGAACGGATCGCTCATGACGACTGCTTCGCCACGTCGCGCCGTTGCGCTTCGGCACGACGTTGGGCGGTCATGCGTCGAGCGGCCGGCACGGCGGCGAGCAGTGCGCGCGCCTTGTTCTCGCACTCGAGGTGCTCCTGCTCGGGCACGCTGTCGGCCACGACGCCGGCACCGGCCTGCACCCATGCGTCGTTGCCGCACACGACCATGGTGCGGATGGCTATGGCGGTGTCGATGTTGCCGGAGAAGTCGATGTAGCCGATGGTGCCGGCGTACACGCCCCGCTTGACCGGCTCGAGATCGTCGATGATCTCCATGGCCCGCACCTTGGGCGCACCCGACACGGTGCCGGCGGGCAACGTGGCCCGCAGCACGTCGATGGGCGACTTGCCCGGTGCGAGGTCGCCCGACACCTGCGACGTGATGTGCATGACGTGGCTGTAGCGCTCGAGGGTCATCATCTCGTCGACCTTCTCGGTGCCGAACTGCACGACACGTCCGACGTCGTTGCGGGCCAGGTCGACGAGCATGACGTGCTCGGCCAGCTCCTTGGGGTGCTCGATGAGCTCGGCTGCCAGGCGACGATCGTCCTCTTCGGTCTTGCCCCGCCGCCGTGTGCCGGCGATGGGTCGCGAGATGACCCGGCCGTTGTCGAGGCGCACCATCGGCTCGGGCGACGAGCCGGCGATGGTGACCTCGGGCAGGCGCAGGAAGTACATGTAGGGGCTGGGGTTGACCTGGCGCAGCACGCGATAGAAGTCGAACGGGTCGGCGTCGAGCGGCAGTGAGAACCGCTGCGCCAGCACGACCTGGAAGATGTCGCCCGCGAGGATGTGCTCCTTCGCCGCATCGACCGCCGCGCAGTACAAGGACTTGCCCATGGACGACGTGACCGCCGGCAGCTCATCGGCAGGGTCGGGCGGTTCGAACAACGGCTCGTCGACCGGCTGCGCACCGTCGACGGCCATGCGCTCGAGGCGGGCCATGGCCAGGTCGTAGGCCGCGTCGACGGCATCGTCCGTGGGTGACTCGTCGAGGAGCACGTTGGTGATGAGCATGACGCGTTGGCGCCAGTGGTCGTAGGCCGCGACATCACCGATGATGGACATGACCGCATCGGGCGCACCGACCGGGTCGGGGTTGACGTTCGGGAGGCGTTCGACCTCGCGCACGATGTCGTAGCCCAGATAGCCGATGAGCCCACTGTGCAGCGGCGGCAGCTCGTCGATGACCGGCGACCGATAGATGCGCAGCAGTTCGTCGAGCGCGGTGAGCATCCCCCGGTCGCGAGGCATGCTCGCCGGGGCGTCGCCCTCGACCTCGACGACGCCGTCGCGCAGGCGCAGCGTGACCAGCGGGTTGCGGCCGATGAACGACCACCGACTCCACCGTTCGCCGTGCTCGACCGACTCGAGCAGGAACCCGTGACCGTCACCGACGAGTCGGGCGAACGCGGCGACCGGCGTGGTGAGGTCAGCGAGCAGCGTGCGCCACACCGGCACCACGCGGTGCTTGCGGGCGAGCGCGTGGAACTCGGCGCGAGTCGGCGATGCCATGGTCAGGCGCCGAAGGGCCGGTAGAAGCAGGAGTACTCGCCCGTGTGGCAGGCACCCTTGCCCTCCTGTTCGACCAGCATGAGCAGCGTGTCGCCATCGCAGTCGTAGTACGCCTCGCGGATGAACTGACGGTCGCCCGACGTGTCGCCCTTGCGCCACACCTCTTGGCGGCTGCGGCTCCAGAAGACGGTGCGCCCTTGCTCGAGGGACATGCGGAGCGTTTCGGCGTTCATCCAGGCGACCATGAGGACGCCCTTGGTGACGATGTCCTGGACGACGGTGGTGACGAGCCCGTTGGCATCGAACTTGATCGTTGCCAGCTCCTCGTCCGATGCGGTGATGGGGGTGACGGCGAGCATGGGCGCCATGTTAGAGGTGGTCCCCGACGACTCGACCAGCGAATTGCGGCCGCGTCCCCGCACCGGAGCTAGAGGTAGAGCCCGGTGCCCTCGGAATCGAGCCGCTTGGCCGCGACCGCGTGGATGTCGCGCTCGCGCAGGATGATGTAGTCGTCGCCGCGCACCTCGACCTCGTAGCGGTCTTCGGGGCTGAACAGCACGCGGTCGCCGGTCTCCATGGTGCGCACGTTCGGGCCTACGGCCACGATCTCGGCCCAGGTGAGCCGCTTGCCGAGCTGCGCCGTGGCCGGGATGAGAATGCCGCCCGAGGAACGACGCTCGCCATCGGGACCCTCGATCTTCACGAGGATCCGGTCGGCGAGCATCTTCATGGGGAGGCGATCGTCCGTGGTCACGGGCGCAAACGGTACCGTGTCCCACCCATGAGCGACGACCTCACCTCCTCCGCCTGCACCATCGCGAGCGACGACGGCACCACGCTCGAAGCCGTGATCGATCGCGGTGCGCCCGACACCACCGTCGGCGCCGTCGCAGCGATCCCGCATCCGCATCCGCAACGCGCCGACGACGTTGTTGTGCAGGTCGCCGCCGTATTGCGGA
>JBKJKR010000345.1:0-7023 GCA_046597135.1 Acidimicrobiales bacterium
CTCGGCGGTCATCGCGCAGTCGAGCAGGTGATAGGGGTCGGCCACCATGCGGCTGTCGAGGACGTCCTGCGCGGTGAACGGGCCACGCCCGTAGTACACGGCCTCGGGATTGACGTGGCCGTTGTTGCGGATGGTGGCCGCGACATGGGCGAGCGCTTCGGGCTTGGTGCCGTGCATGTGCATGTGACGCCGGGCGATGAGCGCGAACTCGGCCGCGGTGAACATGCCGTAGCTCACGACGAACTCGTTCGTCGGACGGGTCCACGGCGCGGTGGACGTGCGCTCGGTGTAGATGCCGGCCGAGCCGGCGCTCACGAGCACCACGCTCGCCAGGCCGGTGGCGATGGCCGCGCTGGCCTCGAGCAGCGCCGGGATGCCGAGCTGCGACATGGACCGCCACACCGGGCCGATGCGGGCCTGATAGATGAAGTCGGCGCCGTGCACACCGACGATGCCGTCGATGTCGAGCGGGGTGAGGCCTGCATCGGCGACCGCGCCGAGACCGGCCTCGAGCGTGATGGAACGGGAGTCGTGGCCCTCGAGCATGCGCGCTTGCTGGGTGTTGTGCACGCCGACGATGGCCACGTCGTGGAACGGATGTTTCGCCATGCTGCCCCCGGGTTCACGCCGCAGGCGGTGCGGCGTGTGGAACATACCCCACAACCCCGACGGCAGGGCTACCCTCCCCCGGCGAGCAGTGATCGTCCAGGGAGCTTCGGTGCCACACGGCCTTTCCACATTGCGGGTACTCGACTTCAGCTTCGGCATCGCGGGTGGGTACTGCTCGAAGCTCCTCGCCGACGCGGGTGCCGACGTCATCAAGATCGAACCGGCCACCGGTGACCCGCTGCGCACCTGGTCGGTGGGTGGCGCGTCGCCCGATCGCGAGCAGGGCGGCGCGCTCTTCCGCTTCCTGCACCACGGCATGCGCTCGGTGATCGGCGAACCGGGCGAGCCCCATGTCGACGCGCTCCTCGCGTCGGCCGACGTGGTCATCGAGTCGTTCCCCGCGCCCGTGTTCGACGCGCTCGATCTCCGCACCCGCCACCCGGGCCTGGTCTGGATGTCGATCACGCCATACGGGCGCACGGGCCCGTACGCCGATCGGCCCACCACGGAGTTCATCGTGCAGGCCGAGTCGGGCGGACTCGCCGGGCGCGGTGCGCCCGATCAGGTGCCCATCATGGCCGGGGGCCGCATCTCCGAATGGGTGGCCGCGACGTTCGCGTCGGTGGCCGTGACCGCGGCGGCGCGTCGCGCGCAGCGCACCGGCCACGGTGAGCACATCGACTACTCGATCGCCGAGACCATGACCATCGCCGGCGGCAACTACGCCGAGTTCAGCTACGCGCTCAGCGGCCGACCGCCGATCGTGAAGGTGCACCGCACCTTCGAGACACCGTCCATCGAGCCCACCATCGACGGGTACGTCGGGGTGTGCACCAATAGCCGCCAACAGTTCGACGACTTCCTCCTGCTCATCGATCGACCCGACCTCCTCGGTGACGAGCAGTTGGCGCGCGCGCCCGGACGCCAGGAGCGATGGGCCGAGTGGAACGAGATCGTCCACGAGTGGTCGGTCAAGCACACCACGGCCGACGCGGTGCGCCTCGCGTCGGAGCTGCGCATCCCGGTCGCTCCGGTGCACAACGGCGCCGACATCTTGTCGTGCGACCACTTCGTGGCCCGCGGCATCTACGTCGACGACCCCACCGGGACCTTCAAGATGCCTCGGCGTGCGTGGCGCATGAACGACGTCGACCCGCCGGCGCCCGCGCCGTCGCCCCGCCTCGGTGAGCACACCGATCACATCGAGCACCGCCAACCGTCACGCCCGGTCGCACCGGAGACCGCGCCCGAGCTCCCGCTCAGCGGGGTGCGCATCCTCGATCTCAGCGCGTGGTGGGCCGGGCCGGTCGCGGCGGGCATGATCGCCGCGCTCGGTGCCGACGTGATCCACGTCGAATCCACCGTCCGACCCGACGGCATGCGCATGACCGGCGCGATGTTCGGCACCGATGGCCCGTGGTGGGAGCGCAGCATCCACTACCTGTGCGCGAACACGAACAAGCGCGACCTCACGCTCGACCTCACCTCGCCCGACGGTCTCGCGTTGCTCGAACAGCTCATCACCAAGTGCGACGCCATCATCGAGAACTTCACGCCACGCGTCATGGCCAACTTCGGGCTCACCTGGGAGCGCATCCACGAGCTCAACCCCAACTGCGTGCTCGTGCGCATGCCGGCGTTCGGGTTGTCGGGGCCATGGCGCGACAACACCGGCTTTGCGCAGACCATGGAACAGGTCACCGGCCTCGCGTGGGTCACCGGGCATGCCTGGGACCAACCGCGCATCCAACGCGGTCCCAGCGACCCGAACGCCGGCATGCACGCGGCCTTCGCGTTGCTCGTGGGGCTCGCCGAACGCGACGCCACCGGCGAAGGCGCCCAGTTCGAGGTGACCATGGTGGAAGGTGCGCTGTGCGCCGCCGCCGAGATCGTGCTCGAGTACACCGCCTACGGAAACCTGCTCGAGCGCAACGGCAACCGGGTGCGCAGCGCGGCGCCCCAAGGGTTGTACGCGTGCGCCGGTTTCGATCGTTGGCTGGCCATATCGGTCGAGACCGACACGCAGTGGCGCGCGTTGCGCAGCGCGCTCGGCGACCCGGCCTGGGCCGCCGACGAACGGTTCGCCACACGAGAAGGTCGTTTCGCCGACCACGATGTCATCGACGAGCACCTCACGGCATGGGCGGCCGCCGGCGACGCACGCGAGCTCGCCGAGCGCCTCGTCGCAACCGGCGTACCCGCAGCCCGTGCCCGCGACCCGCGCACCTCACACGACAACCCGCAGCTGCTCGCCCGCGGCTTTCACGAAGTGGTCGATCACCCCGTGGTGGGCGCGCTGCCCACCCCCGGTGTGCCGTTCCGCTACGCGAGCGTCGACCGTTGGCTCCGCACCCCGGCCCCCCTGCTCGGCCAGCACAACCGCGACATCCTCCACGGCCTGCTCGGCCTCGACGACCCGGCCCTCGCCGAGCTCACCGCCAAGGGCGTCATCGGCACCCGCCCCCGCGGCGCGTGATTCGGGCTTACTCGCTTCGCGAGTGAGCCCGAAATGTCACTGCGCGGTGTAGCCGCCTTCGACCGGGAGCGCGATGCCCATGACGAAGGATGATGCGGGCGAGCAGAGCCAGATGGCGGCCTCCGCAATCTCGCGGGGTGTGGCGATGCGGCCGATCGGGTGGAGCGCGACGACCTGCGCGAGGTTCTCGGCGGAGTCACCGAGCCACTCGTCGACCATGCCGGTGCGCGCGGTGCCCGGGCAGATGGCGTTGATGCGTACGCCTTTCGCGCCGAACTCGAGGGCCGCGGTCTTGGTGAGCCCGATCACGCCGTGCTTCGCCGCGACGTACGGGCACATGCCCGGGAAGCCGATGAGTCCGGCCCCCGAGGAGGTGTTGACGATCGCACCACCGTCGCCGTGCTCGAGGATGTGCGGGATCTGGTACTTCATGCCGAGGAAGACGCCGGTGAGCATGACGCCGATGCCGCGGTCCCATTCCTCTTCGGGGTAATCGGGGATGGTGAACCCGAGCCCCGGGATGCCCGCGTTGTTGTGGGCAAAGTCGAGCCGGCCGAACGCAGCCACGGTCGCGTCTACCATGCCCCGCACGTCGGCCGACTTCGCGACGTCGGCATGCACGTACTCGGCCGTGCCACCCGCCTCGCGCACGAGCCGCACCGTCTCGGCACCGCCGGCGTCGTTCACGTCCGATGCCATGACCGATGCCCCGTGCTCGGCGAACAGCTGCACCGACGCCCGCCCGATCCCTGATGCTGCGCCGGTGACGAGCGCGACCTTGCCGTCGAACATCCCCATGATCGTCTCCCCCGTCAGACCGAACGCCCCGCGTCGGTCGCGGCACAGTAGTCCGCGAGATACCGCTCGCCGCCAGGTCGGGCTACCGTTTGCGCGATGAACCAGGAAGGCGTGATCGAAGACGACCCGGGCACGCCCGCCCTCGCCGCGTTGTGGCGCCGAGGCCTCGCTCGGTTCATCGACTACTTCGCCATGTTGTGGGCGTTGTTCGCCCTGCAGGTCATCGGCGTCACCTCATGGGTCGACTCCACCACGGGCGCGTTCTTCACCATCGCCTGTCTCTATGCCCTGCTCGAGATCGTCTACATCGCGAAGCGCGGTCAGACGCCGGCGAAGGAGATGCTCAAGATCCGGGTCGTGCATCCTGATCAGACCGGCCCGCTCGGCTGGAGTGTCGCGGTGACGCGCTGGATCGTGCCGGGCCTGGCGTTGGCGCTGCCCTGGTGGAGCATCCCGATCGCGTTGGTCGCGCTCGGTCTGCCCGCCCTGTTCGATCCGCAGCGCCGCACGGTGTACGACCGGTTCGCGGGCACGTTGGTCGTGCCCTATGACGCGACCGAGGTCGAAGGGCCGATCAAGTCCCGCAAGCAGCTCATCCGCAACGCCATGGATCGCAACATCTCCGCGGTCACCGGCGACGCCCGGCTCATGAGCGACGACGACGAGCCGATCGTCCGCCGCGATTGACCACCGCCACCACCGGTCGTTCAGAACACCGGGAGCGAGGGGGCGACCACGGCCACATCGGTCGATGGCGGCGCAGTCGATGGCGGCGCGGTCGATGGCGGTGCGGTCGACGGCGCGCTCGGCGTCGGATCGCTGAGGCGACCGTCCGCCAGCACTGCGGTGTTGCGGCCACCGCGTTTCGCTCGATACAGCGCCACGTCGGACGCGGCGACGAGCTGTTCGAGGGTCACCCCGGAGGACCACAGTGCGATGCCGTAGCTCGCCGTGAACGGCGGCGTGCCACTGGCCTGCGCGGCGAGCGCGAGTGACTCACGCAAGCGGTCGCACGCGGCCAACGCTGCGCTGGCCGAGCAGCCGGGCAGCGCGAGCGCGAATTCCTCGCCGCCGTAGCGACAGATCAGATCGTCGGGTCGTACGCCCTCGCGGAGCACACCGCTGAACAACCGCAGCGCGCGATCGCCCACCTCGTGGCCGTAGGTGTCGTTCAGCAACTTGAAGTGATCGAGGTCGGCGAACACCAGCGCGTACTCGATGCCGGCCTGATGGAGCCGGTGCACGCGGTCCTCGAACGCCCGCCGGTTCGGGAGGCCCGTGAGCTGATCGGTCGAGGCCTGCAGCTGCGATTCGACCATGACGCGCAGCATCCCGATGCGCGCGCCCAGCTGGTTGGCCAACACCTCGAGCTGCCGGGTGGCGCCGTCGTCGATCTCGAGCGGAAGCGGGTCGGCGCGATGCACGACGCCGACGGTGCGGCCCATGATCGAAACCGGGACGCACACCGCGCCGCAACGTCCGAACTCGCGACCCTGCAGGTGCGGGCAGGCATCGAGTGCCTCGCTGTCGGTGAACGTCTGGGTCTGTCCGCGCCGCGCCGCGACGCACCGGTCGGGTGACTCGACCGCACAGCCGGCACCACCGGGGTGCGGACCACTCACCAGTCGCCGCTCGAGGTGGGCGTGGCTGTTGTCGGCGACGAGCACCTCGATGCGCGACTCGGGCAGGATGCTGTGCAGCGCACGTTGGACCGCCGACATCGTCTGGTCCTCGTTGTCGGCCATCTCGAGCGCGTTGGCGAGGCGGGTCTCGAACTCGCGCCGTTGTGCCTCGTCGCCCATGACCCGTTCGCGCGCGAAGCTCTGCGCCAGTTGCGCCCGGCTCTTGCCCATGCCGATCGCAGTGATCACCGCGACGAGTGGTGCCGTGATCGCCACCGTGACCGCGCTCAGCCAGAGGACGAACGTCATCCCGCCGGCGTCGGGTGCCCAATAGGTCACGAGCAGCCCGGCCAGCAGGATGACCACGAACTCCATCGCGAGCGAGATCGGGATCAAGCCCCGCGTGCTCTGGCGGAGGCGAGCGTCGGCGTCGGCCGCGTCGGCCTCCGTCACGTGCATCGCTCCCACCAGGTGTTCCGTTCGCATGCGAGACCTTCGGCACATGCGACGGGCCAGGAAAGGAAATATGGCCCATTCCTGAATGGTTGTGCGCTCCGTGTGTGCGCCGTGTGCATCCGGCGCGCGTCCGATGTGAGGACGGCGTCAGACGTCCGGGTCGGGCGCAGAAGATCGAGCATCGAGTGCGTCGAGCGTGGCGAGCCGTTGATCGAGCCGCACGATCGCATCGGCCAGCTTCTCGGTGACGTCGCGGAGTTCCTCGACAGTGACCACGTCGGACAACGTCAACCGAACCGCCGCGAGCTCTCGCGCGAGGTACTCGGTGTCGGCCTGCGTGCGTGCGCTGATCTCGCGGTCGCGCTCGGTCTGGGCTCGGTCGCGATCGGCTTGGCGGTTCTGCGCCAAGAGGATCAACGGCGCCGCGTAGGCCGCCTGCGTGGAGAACGCCAGGTTCAACAAGATGAACGGATACGGGTCCCAACCACCCTCGCGGATGTTGCCGACGTTGAGGCCCCACGCCAGGTTGAACCCGATCCACAAGATCACGAGCGCGGTCTGCATCACCAGGAAGCGCGCCGTGCCGAGGAAGCGGGCGATGGCCTCGGAGAAACGACCGAACTGCTCGGTGTCGTAGTGGATGCCGAAGCTGCGACCCCGGCGGGGTGTCGACAGATCGTCGCGCCGCTTCGCGAACCTCGTCATCATGCGCGCGCTCCTCGACGGGCTCGGCGCCACGTGGACGGCAGCATGTGGTCGATCACGTCGTCGACGGTGACCGCGCCGATGAGCCGGCGCGCTTCGTCGCACACCGCGATGGCCACGAGGTCGTAGGCCGCGAGCCGCGCCGCGACTTCGTCGTCGGCCAGCTCGGGCGTGATGTACTCGATGTCGTCGACGCAGTCGTCGAGGCGCGCCCACGGCGGTTCGCGCAACAGGCGTTGGAAGCCCAGCACGCCGAGAAAACGGCCGGTCGGGGTAGACGTGGGTGGCTCGACGAGGAACACTTGCGCGGCGAGGGCGACCTCGAGATCAGGATCGCGGATCGCGGCCAACGCGTCG
>JBKJKR010000243.1:0-6955 GCA_046597135.1 Acidimicrobiales bacterium
GGGGCGACTGCGCGGCCAGCGTCCCGCTGACGGGTCGGTGCTCCCAGCTGGGCGTTGCGTCGGCCATGGCACGGACCGCCGGCGCTTCCCGGGCACCGAGATCAAATTGCCCCGCCGGGAACACCCCGACGTCGCGGAGCGAGGCGAGGAAACGGTCGTTGGTGCGCTGCGGGTCGTGATGCTCATCGGCGAACACAAGCGAACGACGGTGCGAGTCGTGCCATGCGTCGTCGTCGCTCGCCAAGCGCTCGACGGCTCGGCGCGCGGTGTCGGCGTCGTCGCGATCGTCGATGACGACCACGGGCACGCCCAAGCCACGCAGTTCGGCAAGGAGCGGGTCGGCGCCGCGAGCGACCACGGCGGCGCGCAGCGCGTGTGTGACGGTGCTCAGGTCGCGCGTCCGGCTCGCACGAACATCGGACGCGGGCGCGCGACGCAGCAACGAGATGTCGGTACCGATCGCCGCCACGTCCGCGGTGTCGACGCGACTCGCGAGGATGGACGCGAGTGCACGCTCGGCCGACCAACCTCGAACCGCGGTGAACTCGCCGATCACCGCCACCTGCCGCCCCCGTGGCGCACTCCGCGGCCGGCCGGCGGGTACGGGCGGCTCGACGACCACGACATGGGCCCCTGGGACGACCGAGGTGACGAGCCCGGCGAGGTGCGCCGACGCGGCGATCACCAGGTGGGCATGGCCGAGTACCGAGCGGGCGAGCGCATGCTCGTGCGAACGGAGCGTGACGAGCCCGGCGTGTTCGAGTGGATCGGCATCTGGATCGTCGGCATCGTCGAGGCAGTGCTGGCTTGCGACATCGATCACGAGGGGGACATCGGGCCGCACCCGGTGCACCCGCCGGCCGAGCGCGAGGCTGGTGGCCACCACCGCTACCACCGAGTCGCCGCAACCGGCGAGCCACGCGTCGACAGTCGCAACTGCGTCGACCACCTGCACCCCGGCGGCGGCGAGCTCGGGGCACGACACCGGGCCGAGTTGGGGCTCGCTGCACACCAGTGCAACATCGGCCACCGCGGCGAGCGCGAGCACGCGGCGCAGCAGCTGGCGGTCCCGCGGATCGGGCGCGCCCGCGGCCAGCCCGTTGGTGTGCAGCACGACGATCGTCGCGCTCACCTCACGACTCGCGCCGCGACGCGCATCGTGGCGGATGGCTGCGGGTACGGTTGCTCGCTGCGCCGAACATGTACGGGAGGGTAGGCGATGCCAGACACCAGTTGGGCACTCGTACACGATGACGGCCGGCCGTCGGTGCACGTGGCCGAGCTGTTGATCTCGCGTCTGCTGAGCGATCCGTCCGACACGAGCGTCGAGCCACTCCTCACCCGGTGGTCGGCGTTCGTCCGTGACCTTCCACCCAAGGCGGCGTTCGCGGCGACCGCCGACAACGTGACCGTGCTCGAGGACGAACTGCGACTCGCCTGCGACCTGCGCGCCGGCGTCGAGCCGCTCGACGACGACGCCACCACGGCGCGGTTGTGCTGGCACCTCGCTCGTGCCCTGGTCGTGGCGGGCGCGGCCGGCGACCCCGAGCTACGGGTCGACCAACTCGCGCGGCGACTCGTCGGGCGGTGCGGGTGGACCGTTTCCGACGCGGCCTTCGCTCGCGCACTCGCCCACGAAGCGCAGCTGCGTTCCGACCTCGACGTGCTCGATCCCGTCGTCGAACGCGACCAGTTCGACGACGAGAACCTCTGGACGATGCCCATCGCGCTCGGGCGTGGCGCACTGGTCACCGAGGTCGTCGAACGAGCGCTGGCCGCCGCGTGGGCCGAGCTCACGCGCGTGCGCCACGACCGTGACGCGGCCGAGGCCTCGGCGATCGAGCTACAAGCCACGCGGGCGTTGGCGCTGAGCCTCGGCGAGGAGCTTCACCGCGACGAATGGATCCGAGCCCGCTTGCGCGCGGTGAAGGCCACACGCCCGTTCACGCTCGCGATCGATCTTCGGAAGCGGGTGCTCAGACGTCGGTGAGCATGCGGATCACGTCGGCGTCGTCGACAGTGCGCCGCCGCCGAACGCGCCGTCGCTCGCGCAGCGTCGGCGCCAGCAGGCCCACGAACCCGGCATAGGCCCGTGTGTGGATCCACGCGCGCCGCACGTTCCCGTGCAACGCGTAGGACGCGGCCGACAAGGGGAACCGCAGCACCGCGGCGAACGCGAGCCGAGCGGGGGCGTTCTTCACCAGCATCAGGAGCCGGTTTCGTTCGGTGTAGTAGAGCTGCATCCGCGAGCCGGAGCCTGCGGTCGCCGCATGCTCGTGACGCACGATCGAACTGGGCACGAACCGGTAACGCCAGCCGCGAAGCTGCCCACGCCACGACAGGTCGGTGTCCTCGTAGTAGAGGAAGAAGCGCTCGTCGAACAGGCCGACGTCGGCGAGGTACGCCGGCCGCAACAGCACCGCGGCACCGCACCAGCCGAACACATCGGCCGGCGCCGAGTACGCCTCGAGATCGATGGAACCGAACCCGCGATCGCGTCCGTAGCCGTCGCGGAGCACCTCGATGCCGGCGTTGTTGATCGTGGGCGCCGCCGTCTGTGCGAACAAGACCATCGAGCTCGCGGCACCCAGCGTCGCGTCAGCCGACAGGACCTCGACCAGCGGCGCGAGCCAGCCGGCGTCGACGTAGGCGTCGTTGTTCACCAACGCCACGAACGCGACGTCGCCGAGATCGCGGAGCGCCAGGTTGTTCGCCGGGAAGCCGACGTTCTCCGGCGAGCGGACCACCGAGATCGTGGGGTGCGCGATCTCGGCGGCATCGGCGCTGCCGTCGGTCGATGCGTTGTCGACGACGACGATGTCGAGCGCATCGCCGGGCCACTCGGTGCGGGCCAGCGCGTCGATACAGCGCACGAGGCGCGGACCGCCGTTGAAGTTCAGCACCACCACGCGGACGCGGGGTGACCCGCCGCTCGCCGAGGTCGACATGCCACAGGCGTAGCACACGCCGACGCATGCGGCATCCTCTAGGGTGAGCGGCCGACCCGACCGGGATCGGAGCCCATGACCGCCCACGCAGTCGACCCCACGAACCCGGAGCCCTCGAACCCGGAGCCCAGTACAACCGCGGCACGACCGACACGACCCGCCCGCCCATCGCAGGCGGGCCGGTGGTCCGTCCGTCGGTGGGCGGCTGATCGGTGGGCCGCACGGTCCTGGCCCGCCGACGGCCTCTCACCGCTCTACGTCGCGGCGATCGTCCTCGCCGGGGTCGTGCTGCGGGCCTATGTGCTGCAGAGCCCGATCGGTGGCTTCGACGCCGACGAGGCAACGAGCTCGTTGGTCAGCCGGCAGGTGCTCGACGGCAACTTCCCCGCGTTCATCCGGCCGCTGCACCACGGCGGCACGCTGCTCGCCTACCCACGTGCACCGATCCTCGCGTTGTTCGGCCCGAGCCCCACCGTGATGAAGTTGACCGAGGTTCTCGTGTACGCCGCGGCGTGCCTCGTCGCCTGGCGGCTCGGCCGCCGCATCTTCTCCGAGTCCGCAGCCCAGCTCGGAGCGGGGGTCATGTGGGTCTATCCGCCGGCCACGGTGTGGGAATCCACCAAGGTGATGCTGTACTACGCGCCCGCCGTGCTGCTTGCCGTCACGGCGATGCTCCTGGTCGTGCGGTTGGCGCAGGAGGACCGACGACGCGACATCGCGTGGCTGGGTCTCGTGCTCGGCCTGTCGGTGTGGACTCATCCCATCGCGTTGTACGCGGCGGTGCCCGCCGGCGCCTGGCTCGTCGTCAACCGTCCCGGGATCATCCGCCATCTGTGGCGGGCCGTGCCCACCGGGTTGCTCGGCGTCCTCCCCTGGCTCTGGGCCAACCTCCACAACAGCTGGGGTTCGCTCGAACAGCCCACGGGCGCGGCGAAGTCCACGTTCTGGGCCCGGCTCACCGGCTTCTTCGAGGCACTGCTCCCCCGCCTCGCCGGGCTGCGCGGTCAGTACCTGGGCGGCTGGTACCTCGCGCCGCTGTCCGGCGCGGTGTACGTCGCGCTCATGGTTGCCGCACTCGTCGCGCTGCGCCGCTGGAAAGGTGACCGCACGCTGCTGCTCACCGTGGCCATCGCGTACCCGTTCTTGTTCTCCGTTCCGCGCAACAGCGTCTTCGTCGACGACCCGCGCTACGGCATGGCCCTGCTCCCCGTGCTCGCGCTGTGCGTCGGCCACGGCATCGAGCGGCTCTTCCGACGACGGGTGCTCACCGTGGGCGTCGTGGGCCTTCTCGCGTTGATCTCGCTGGTCTCGCTGCGCCACGTCGTGGTCGACACCGCCGGACAGCCCGGGCTCGACGTGCTGCGGCCCGTCGCCACCGACGAGCTTTGGCAGACCCTGCGCGACGAGGGCATCGATACGGCCTACGTCGACTACTGGACCGGCATGCGACTCCAGTTCGAGCAGCGCGAACCGTTCACGCTGCTGCCCATCAACTCCTACTACCTCGATTACCGCTACACCGCGCCACCTGCGGGCAGCCGGTACGCCATCTTCCCCGAAGGCTCACCGCTCGTCGACCGATGGATCGAGTTCGTCAGCGCCCGCGGGCTCACCACCGAGTTGCGGGCCACCGAGCACTTCGTCGTCGTCGAGACCGACCAACCGGTCCCGTTCGCCGCGACCCTGGGTGTGATGGAGTAGGTCGGGCACGTCGTGCCCCGGGTAGGATCACCGCCCGTGTGGCATGGGAAGACGATCGCCGTTGTGCTGCCCACGTATCGTGAGCGCGACAGCATCGCGCGCTGCATCAAGTCCTTCGAGGCGCTGGGTGTGGTCGACGACATCGTGGTCGTCAACAACAACGCCGAACCGGGCACCAGCGACGAGGTGGCCGGCACGTCGGCCCGCGAGATATTCGAGCCGGTGCAGGGGTACGGCGCGGCGATCCAGCGCGGCCTGCGCGAGGTCGACGCCGACCTCGTGTGCATCTGCGAGCCCGACAACACCTTCGACCCGACGGACTTGTTCAAGCTGCTGCCGTTCACCCACGAGTGCGACGTGGTCCTTGGGTCACGCACCGTTTCCACGTTCATCTGGAGCGGCGCCAACATGGACTGGTTCCTCCGCTGGGGCAACTGGGCGGTCGCCAAGCTCATCGAGGTGAGCTTCAACACCGCGTACCTCAGCGATGTCGGGTGCACCATGCGCGTCATGTCACGCGGCTGCATCGAGCGCATCACCCCCGGCTTCACCGCCAACGGCTCCCGGTTCGGGCTCGAGATGCAGGTGTTGTGCGCGGTCAACGGCGAACGCATCGTGCAGGTCCCGGTGAACTACCTGCCGCGCGTCGGCACCTCCGCGGTCACCGGCGATCGGCGCAAGGCGTGGAACCTCGGCATCGAGATGATCGCCGTGGTCCTGCGCACGCGACTGCGCGCCGATGCGGTTCGGGCCCGTCTCGGGAAACGATGAACGCCCCCGACGGCTACTACGACACGCGCTACGCCCACGACCCGCGTCGCCAAGCGGTGTGGCGGCACGTCACCCGACATCTCCAGCAATGGGTGCCCTCCGGTGCCGACGTGCTCGAGCTCGGTGCCGGTTATTGCGACTTCTCGAACAACGTCGTCGCACGTTCACGCGTCGCCATGGACCTGCGCCCCGAGTTCGCGGCGTTCGCAGCACAAGGGGTGCGCACCGAGGTCGGCGATTGCCGCGACCTGTCGCGATTCGACGACGCGAGCATCGACGTCGTGTTCGCCTCGAACCTGCTCGAACACCTCGACCTCGCCGCGAACGGCGACCTCGTGCAACACGTACGTCGCGTGCTGCGCCCGGGCGGCCGGCTCGTGCTGGTCCAGCCCAACTATCGCCTGCGACCGCGCGAGTACTTCGACGACTACACCCACGTCACCGTGTTCAGCGACCGCTCGCTCCCCGATTTCCTGGCCGCGCAAGGCATGAACGTCGTACACGTCAAGGCCCGGTTCCTGCCGTTCACGCTGAAGAGTCGGCTGTCGTTCGGTCATCTTCTGGTGCCGCTCTACCTTCGCCTGCCGTACCGCCCGCTCGCCGGCCAGATGCTGCTCATCGCCGCGAACGACTGAGCTCAGCGCCCATTGCCGACTCGTCCGTACGCGTCGTCGAGCAGCACCGTCCTGATCTCGTGCGCGACGCGGGCAAAGGTCCACGTGGCCGCGTAGTCACGCGCTGCCCGGTGCATCGAGCCGTGCACTGCGTGATCGCGGAGCACGCGCCGCAACGCCTCGGTGAGCGCAGCCACCGAGCAGTCGGGTGCCACCATCGACACCACGTCGGCGGGTAGGTCGGCCGCCGACGCGATGCTCGTGACCACGGGGACGCCGCCCGCGATCGCGTCGTGGATGGCACCGGAGGACTCGCCGAAGCTCACGTCGCGCAGCTGCGCGGCCACCATGGCATCGCTGATCCATCGGGCGTAGGTCGCGACATCGACGAAGCCCGTGACGGTGACCCGATCGGCCAGTCCCATCGCCCGCGCTTCGGCGAGCAGTTCGCGCTCGAGCTCCGGCTCGCACGGGCCGACGAACGCGACGTCGACGTCGTGACCGAGCGCGGCGACCGCCTGCAGCAGGACATGGGGTCGTTTGATGGCGTGGACGATGCCGAGCGCGACGATCAGCGGGCGGTCACGACGCGTCGGGCGGATGTCGACGGGCAGCACCGAACGGTCGGGGATCGCATGGCGCAGCACGGTCGTCGGCGGCAGCACCGCGTCGGGGCCTGCGTCGAGACGGACCATCTCGTGCGCGAGCTCCGAGTTGAGCACGAGTCGTCGCGACCCGCGCACGAGCCCTGCGCTGAGATACACCTGTCGATCGACGAACGCGTGATGCGACAAGGGTTCGACAAGAACCAGATCCGCGGGGATGCGTCCGCCGTACAACGCGGCGATCTCCTCGCGAAAGATCGTGCGCACATCGGTGGCGCGGCCCTGCGAACGGATCTGCCACAACGCCCATTCGAGG
>JBKJKR010000365.1:0-6343 GCA_046597135.1 Acidimicrobiales bacterium
ACCCGATGCACCTGGATGTGATCGGGATGCCCGTACCCGCCGTGATCGTCGTAGACGCACAGCAGATCGGCCGCCTCCTCGCGCAGGATGGTGGCCAGCTGTTCGGCTGCCTCGCCCAGGTCGGCCTG
This sequence comes from Acidimicrobiales bacterium, assembly GCA_046597135.1. Taxonomy (GTDB): domain Bacteria; phylum Actinomycetota; class Acidimicrobiia; order Acidimicrobiales; family WLNW01; genus WLNW01. The sequence continues at coordinate 129 of JBKJKR010000365.1, forward strand.
CCAGAAGGCCCTCGGGTCGCCGTTGGTGGGTTCGCCGATCATCCCCGAGTCGCGATACCCGAGGAACTCGACGCGCGTAGCGCCCAGGATCTCGGCCGAGCGATGGGTCTCCTCGACCCGACGCTCCCACAGCTCCTCGCCGTCGCGAAGGACCCCAGGCACGGGTTCGCCGAGCTCGCCGCGCGTCGCGAGCACGAGAACCACCCGGTGCCCGGCCGCCCTGGCCTGCGCCATCGTTCCGCCCGACGCGATCGCCTCGTCGTCGGGATGGGCATGGAAGAACACTGCGGTGGCCACGAGGGCCGAGGCTATCGACGCGTCGTCGTGACGCGAGCCGCCGGATCAGCCGGCGTGCTGCCACCTGGGCCGCCGGATCAGCCGGCGTGCTGCGACACGTGCGAGGTGATGGCGGAGATCACCTGTTGCCACACCTGGATGGGCAGATCGTGGGCCAGGCCCTCGATCTCCATGAACTGCGCACCCGGGACGAGCGACGCGAGCCGCTGCCCACCATCCATGGCGATCAGTGGATCGAGCGTGCCGTGCATGACGAGCGTGGGCACCGACAGGTGGCGCAGCGCGTCCTCGCGGTCGGGCGACTGCATGATGGCGAGGAACTGACGGGTCGACGCACCGGGCGCAAAGGAGCGGTCGTACGCCACGCGGAACTGCTCGCGCGTGAGCTCCTCGTCGAACCACGACGGGCTCGCCCACAGCCGGCGGTTCGCGACATCGGACTCGAACGACTCTTCGCGGTCCAGCGAGAACGGTCGGGACATCGCGGCGAGTGCTTCCTCCGACGGCTTGCCGTAGTGCCAGTTGCCGGTGCTGGTGCTGAGCACGGTCATCGACGAGACCCGTGCCGGATGATCGATCGAGATGGCCTGCGCGATCATGCCGCCGAGCGAGTGGCCGAACAGATGGACCCGCTCGAGACCCAGGGCATCGAGGACGGCGATCGCGTCGTCGGCCATGTCGTGCAGCGTGTACTCGTCCCCGTCGGTGAGGATCGAGCTGAGCCCGCAGTCGCGGTTGTCGATGCGGATCACGAAGAAGCCACGGTCGACCAGGCTCGAGCAGAACTCCTCCTGCCACGTGACGAGTTGGTTGCCGAGCCCGGCGACGAGCAGCAGCGGCGGGTCCTCGGGGTCACCAATGGTGTCGTAGCAGATGCGGATGTCGCCGTTGTCGGCGAAGGGCATGGCGACCTCCTCGGTCGGTACGACCGTACCCAAGATGGACGCGTACGACGCAGGCGCGTCCGTTCGCGGTGTTCGTTCAAGTGCTCGCTCTCGACAGCCGATACGTGTTCGACGGCCCATGACGGCCAAGGAGCAACGCGGTCGATGTCCCCTCTGGATCCACTGCCGGCACTCGACGAGACAGCCGAGATTCGCCACTCCCCGTCGTTCGTCGGGCGCGACCGCGCCGCTCGCGACGCGGCACGACGCGCGCTGGCCCGCGAGGCGGCCGCAGCAGCGGAAGCCGACCGGGTCGAGGAGGACCGGGCCGCCGCGATCCGGGCAGGCTCGTCGCACCGACCACCCGGCCGCCGGCTCACGGTCGCAGCGGCGTGTGCGGTCGTGATCCTCGGCGCAGGAACGGTGAGCGTCGCGCTGCGCGGCGGGGCGGGCTCCGTGGATCGTTCGGCTGGAACGAGCACCGACTCGACCACCGGCGTCCTGGCCGCGCGCGTCGATGTCGTTGCGGCAGCCGACGCCCCCGCCGGCCCCTCGGTCGGATCCGTCAGCTCGGCATCACCCTCGCCGTCACCCGCGGCGACGCCGGGTGCGGCAATCGCGGCCGACGAACAACATGGTGCGGTGTACGAGGGCGGCCACGTGACCCTGCGGGGCGTCGTCCCCACGCGCGCCATGGCCGACGCGTTGCGTGCGAAAGCGGTCGCAGTGGTGGGCGCGGCGAACGTCACCGACGAATACGTCATCGACCCTGCCGCGCCGAGCGACGTCGATGGCCGCGTGCGCATCGCGGATCCGGTGCTGTTCCGGATCGGGAGCGCCGAGCTCGATCCGAGGTATGCGCCGCTGCTCGACGCGGGCGCCATCCTGATGGCGCTCAACCCGAAGGTGGTGCTGCTCGTGGTCGGGCACACCGACAGCACCGGTAGCGACGAGACCAACGTGGCCCTTTCGATCGCCCGGGCCCGCTCCGTCGTCGACCACGTGAAGGCGAAGGGTGGCTTCGACGACTCGAGGTTCGTCGTGACCGGGGTGGGTGCGTCCCAACCCATCGCCGACAACGCCACGACCGAGGGGCGACGCGCGAACCGGCGCATCGAGGTGACGATCCTCGGACTGCTGGACCCCACGAACGACTGACGGCGCCGCCGGCGAGGTGTCACATGCGGCGCAGGAGCTCGGCTTTCTTCGCCTGGAACTCGTCCTCGGTGAGGGTGCCCGCTCGACGCAGGCGGTCGAGGTGCTCGATCTGCTCGGGTATGGACGGTCCGGTGTGCGCGGGACCGGCCGGGACGTTCGCCGCGAAGGTCTGACCCATCTGCACCATTCGCCGGCGCTCGAAGTTCTCCTTCTGCCGGTAGATCTCGTGCTGCACCATGCTGGGCTTGCGGATGTCGGAGAACGTCTCGCGGCCGCTCTCACCGGCGGACTCGATGCCCAGGTCGCCTGAGCCGATGACGCGCTCGAAGACCGACTGGTTGAAGAAGACGGTGTTGATGCGGTCGAGGGGGATCTCGATGCCCCGCTTCGACACGACACCGCGTCGCGCGATCAGACGCTCGTTGGTGACCACGAAGTTGGTGCTGCTCCAACGGGCGTACCGCTGCACGAAGTAGCCGGCGGCGACGAGTACGCCGATGGCCACCACGAACTTGATGACACTCCAGACGCCGTCGTCATCGCCGTGCGCACCCAGCACGTAGAGCCCTGCGATGAGGGCAACCACGAGGTAGGCCCCGGCAGGTACCAGGAACCAGAAGTGCGGACGAAGATCGAGAATCAACTCTTCGTCGTCGGTGAGGAGCTCTTTCGGAAACGGCACCCGCGAATGATAGGCCGAGAGCCGGCGCGGACCAGCGGACTACGCTCGCCGCCAGTGTCCGTTGCCGCGCCCCGCCCAGACTCCCGAGGGAGGCCCGTCGGCCGGTTCGCCGCTTTGCGGGTGCGGAACTTCCGTTACTGGTTCCTCGGACAGTTCATCTCGGTCATCGGGAACTGGATGCAGATCGTGGCGATACCGGTGCTCGTGATCGAGCGCATGGATCGTGGTGGCACGGTGCTCGGGTTCGTGGTCGCCATGTTGTACGTGCCGGTGCTGGCCTTCGGCCCCTGGGGCGGCCTCGTGAGCGACCGCTTCTCCAAACGTCGCATCGTGATCTGCACCCAGCTCGCGTTCACCTTGTCGGTCGGCTCGCTCGCCCTGCTCGTGATCACCGACCACCTCTCGTTGTGGGCGGTCGTCCTGCTCGCATCGACACAGGGCGTGATCAACGCGTTCGACAACCCGGCGCGACAGACCTTCGTGCACGAGATGGTGGGCGCCGAACTGCTCACCAACGCCGTCGGCCTCAACATGCTCGCGATGAACACGGCGCGGGTGATCGGGCCGGCGGTGGCCGACCTCCTCCTTCAGGCCACGGGAGTGGGCACGCTGTTCGTGCTGAACGCGTTGTCGTTCATCGGCGCAGTGTGCGCCCTGCTCGCCATGCGCCGCAGCGAGCTGCAACCGTCGCCTCGGGTGATCGCCCAGCCCGGCCAGATCCGGAGCGGCCTCGACTACGTCCGACGCGAACCCACCATCCGCGTCGCCCTGCTGATGCTCGTGCCGGTCGGCATGTTCGCCTACAACTTCCCCGTCATCTTTCCGTTGCTCACCAAGGACACGTTCGACATGGGGTCGAACCGCTACGGCACGTTCTTCAGCGTGATGGGCATCGGCGCAATCGTCTTCGCGCTCGTGCGTGGCACGCGGACCGTGGCCACGACTCGCGGGCTCACCGTCGGCACGCTCGGGCTCGGCGCCTCGCTCGTGGCGCTCGGTCTGGCACCGACGCCGTTGGTCGCGTATCTGATCCTGCCGTTCGTCGGTGCGGGCAGCCTCAACTTCCTCACGCTGATGAACTCGACCCTGCAACTCGCGTCGAGCGCGCAGATGCGCGGCCGCGTGATGGCGCTCTACACGATGGCCTTGCTCGGCACCACGCCCGTCGGTTCGCTCGTGATGGGGTGGACCGGCGAGCACATCGGCCCTCGCGAGGCCGCGGTGCTCGGCGGCACGGTCACGATCGGCGCGGCGGTCTGGGCCGGCGTGCACTTTGCCCGCAACGACGCCGAGAGGTCGCCGTCGGCCGTGGGCTGAACCGCCCGGTCAGCGATAGACCTTCCGGGGAAAGACACGCTCGGCCGCAACCACCTTGTCGAGGAACACGAACCCGTCGAGATGATCGAGCTCGTGTTGCACGGCGCGAGCTTCGAACGCGTCGCACTCGAGCACGCGCTCGACCCCTTGGGGGGTGAACCCGCGCACGATGAGATTGGTGTGGCGAGCCACGTCACCGGTGAGATCGGGCACACTCATGCAACCCTCGCGTCCGATCTCGACGCCGTGTGCGAACAGTACCTCGGGGTTCACGAGCACCATCTCCCCGTGGCAGCTACGGGCCTTTCGATGGCCCGTGACATCGACGCAGAAGATGCGCAGACCGATGCCGATCTGAGGCGCTGCGACACCGACGCTATGGGGCGACGAGCGCATGGTGTCGAGGAGATCGGCGCACACCCCATGCACGTGATCGTCGAAGTCGACCACGGTCTCGGCCCGCCGCTTCAACACGCGTTCGGGGAGCTGGACGATGGATCGGATCACGGCGCGCTCAGAAGATGTCGGCGTCTATTGCACGCAAGGTGCAGTCGACCCCGAGCTCGCCGGCGACTTCGTCGAGCGACGCCCGCAGCGTTCCGTCGGCCAGCGCATCGGGCACGTGGAGATCGAACAACATCGCGTACACCGGCGTCACGTTGTCGCGGCCGATCACCCGGGTCGCGAGATCGACCACGTTGACGCCGAGACCGGCCAGCACCGTGGTGACGCGGTGCACGATGCCCGGGTGGTCTGCGCCGTACACGGTGAGGGCGAACGGTCGACCGCTCGCGGCGACGACCTGCACGCCCGCTTCGCGGACGTCGACCATGAGCCCGAACGAGCCCGCGACCGCGTCGAGCGCGGCGCGCACCTCGTCCGCGTCGCCTGCGGGCACCGCGATGACGAGCACCATGGCGAACTGCCCCTCGAGCAAGGTCATCGCGGTGTCTTCGAGGTTCGCCTCGAGCTCGAGGAGGGCGCCGGTGAACGCGGCCACGATTCCCGGGCGATCGTCACCCACCGCGGTGATCACGAATCGACGGGTCACGATCTCTCCTCCGAGCATGGCTGTCACACGGGCTCGCTAGTGTCGCACAGGATGTCTCGCCCCCCACTTCCCACCACCGGCCCCGATGCTTCGCGCATCGCCGACCTGCTCGACGGCCTCAACGCCGAGCAGCGAGAGGCGGTCGTCACACCACAGTCACCGCTCCGCATCCTGGCCGGTGCCGGGTCGGGCAAGACGCGCGTGCTCACGCGGCGCATCGCCCATCGGGTCGTGAGCGACGACGTCGACCCTCGCCACGTCCTCGCGCTCACGTTCACCCGCAAGGCCGCCGGCGAGCTCAACTCGCGCCTCCGCGCCCTCGGACTGCGCGACTCCGTGGCGGCGGGCACGTTCCACGGCATCGCCTACGCGCAGCTCCGCAGTCGCTGGGCCGATCGCAACATCAAGCCCCCGGTGCTGCTCGACCGCAAGCTCGGCTTCCTCCGCCGCATGCTCCCGCCCGGCTCCGACCACACCCAGGCGCTCGACCTGGCCGGCGAGATCGAATGGGCCAAGGCTCGCGCCATCCCGCCCGATCGGTACGAACGCGCCGCCGCGTCGCGCAAGTGCTCCATTCCCGCGGCACGTGTCGCCACCTTGTTCGAGCGCTACGAGGAGGACAAGAAGAAGCGCCGCATGGTCGACTTCGATGATCTCCTCTCCTTGTGCCGGCGGGCCATCAGCGCCGACGCCGAGTTCGCCGCCGCGCAACGGTGGCGGTTCCGGCACCTGTTCGTCGACGAGTTCCAAGACGTCAACCCGCTGCAGTTCTCGTGGCTCAACGCATGGCTCGGCGAACGCGACGATCTGTGCGGCGTGGGCGACC
>JBKJKR010000025.1:0-6395 GCA_046597135.1 Acidimicrobiales bacterium
CCGACGCGTCGGGAACGTCGTGGAGCAACAGCGTGAACTCGTCGCCTCCGAAGCGGGCCACGACGTCGCCTTCGCGCGACACCCGCAGCAGCCGCTCCGCGATGACGCGCAACAACGCGTCGCCGGCGTCATGGCCGAGCGAATCGTTCACGAGCTTGAAGCGGTCGACGTCGACGAAGGCCACCGCGAGGCCCTCGTGCTCGTGCAGGCAGCTCAGCGACTCGGCGAGCGCCTGCTTGAAGAGCGTGCGGTTCGCGAGCCCGGTGAGAGGATCATGGCGGGCGTTGTGCTCGAGCGCGCGGGCGATCTCGCGGCGTTCGGTGATGTCCTCGACCTGGGCGATCACATAGCTCGGCTCGGCGGCAGTGCGTATCGTCACCGCCGACATCCGGGTCCACACGATAGTGCCGTCGCCCTGGGTGAGCCGGACCTCGAAGTGCAGCGTCGGCTGGTCGTCGAGTGCTTTCGGCGTCACGATCTGCTCGATGACCGCACGGTCATCCGGATGGGCGATCTCGGTGAATCGCCGCCCGAGCAGCTGATCCTCGCGGCCCGCGAGCATGGCGATGAGCGACTCGTTGAGACGGTTGATCGTGCCGTCCGCGTCAATGACGACCATGCCGATCGGCGCGTAGTCGAAGGCCGCCTGGAACCGCGATTGGGACGCCGCGAGCTCCTGTTCGTGGCGGAAGCGCTCACTGATGTCGCGGCAGCCGAGCAACAGACCGGCCACTTCGGGGTTGTCGAGCAGGTTGGTGAGCGTCAACTCGACGTGGACGAGCCCCTCGTCGGTGGGGACGCGGACGCGGATCGGGCTCGGCGTCTCACCGGCGAGCACGCGTTCGTACAGCTCGAGTGCTTCTGCACGGTCGGGTTCGTACACGAACGACAACGCTTCGCGGCCCGCCAACTCCTCGGCGGTCACGCCGGACAACCGCACGAGCTGATGCGACGCGAGCCGCACGCAGCCGTCCTCGTCGAGGAGCGCGAGCGCCTCGATGGATTCGTCGAAGACGGTGAAGAACCGTGCGTGCGACGTGGTGAGCTCACCGAGACGAGCCTCGAGATCGCTCGTGAGCCCGGTGTTCTCCACCTGTGCCGCGACCTGGCGTGCGAGTGCGATCACGGCCAGAGCGATCGTGGCCCAGCCCTGTGTGCCATCGAGCTTGCCGTCGTCGGCGAGGACGAACACGGTCACGGCGACGGCCGCGAGGTAGGGGCCGTAGATCACGAGGTACTGCGAGCCCTCGGCGCCCACCCATCGTCGACGCCGCGGGCTCGCGGATGCGGCCGCGGTGCCCTTTGCTGCCGTTGCGGCCAAGGCGATGAGCGCGAACCCGGTGATCCAGCTGAAATCGGGGACCCAGCCCCCGAGGTAGGTGTCGTTGGCCTCCTGATAGGCGAAGAGCGCGTCGGCCGCCGTGAGGAACGCGAACCCGCCGGCGAGCCGGAGCAGGTCGGGACGCCGACCGGTGCTGCGCCGGATCGCCGAAGCGACCAGCGACAGGACGACGATGTCGCCGATCACGTAGCTCACGGTGAGCGCGGGCTCGAGGATCCCTTGGCCGCGATGCACCGATGCCAGCACCGCCCACCAGAGGATGACCGTGAGCGATCCGGCGACGAGCAGCGCATCGAGCAGGCTGCGCACGCGGTCGGCCCCGTGGGGCCGTTTCTCGTGGAGCCACAAGGCGCTCACGATGGCGGGTGGGAACAACCCCAGGTACGCCAGGTCGGCGTACGACGGGAAGGGCACGGAGTCGCCCTCGAACACCACGTAGTAGGCCCAGATGATCGAGCCGATCGCCCACAGGGCACACCCGAGGGCCAGGTAGCCCCACGCCGCGTCGCCGGTGCGTCGAGCGGCGCGTCGGCACCGGACGCCGGCGAACGCCGGTGCGGCGGCCTCGACGAGGGTGGCGAGTGCCTCGCTGGTGGTCCCGGCCGCCAGCCAGAACTGCGTGACGCAGAACGCGACGGTCCACGCCGCGAGCGCGACGATCGAAATCGTGTGCTGGTGTCCGTTGCCCTTCATCGCACGGTGTCAATCGGCAGGCCCCGACGACGAACCAATGGGCCGAACGACTCAGGTGCGCACGGGGGTCAGACGAGCGGCCAGGGGTAGCGGCGGCCGGTGTGATCGATCGGGAACCGGCCTTCCTTCACGATGGCGCGACTTCGGGCCAGCACGGCGTCGCGTTCGAACGCGTCGAGCTTGTCGGCGAGCGGGTCGCTGAGGCCGTCGTCGAGCAGCTGCACGACGACGTCGAGGATCGGTCGCGGTATGGCCGTACCACCGAAGTCCCATATGACCGTGCGGAGCTTGAACTCGGCGTGGAACGACAGCCCGTTGTCGATGGCCCAGATGCGGCTCTCGGGGTCGAGCAGCACGTGCCCGCCCTTGCGGTCGGTGTTGTTCGACACGATGTCGAGGACGCACAACTGCTGCAGCGCCTCGACGTGCTGCCCTGCGTCGCGGATCGTGAAGTAGTGGTGCTGGAAGTCGGCCGGGATGAACAGTTGGAGCGAACCGTCACCGAGGGGACCGTCACGCACGATGGTCGGCGGCACGAGATGCCAGCCGAGCTGCTCGGACAGGTCGAACGCCGCGACCTCGCGGCGGTACAGGCCGCTCGGGAAGTCCCAGAGGGGCCGCTCGCCTTTGGCCGGTTTGTAGATGCCCTGCGCGAGCAGGCCGTCGTGCTCGATGTCGACGAGGAAGGTCGCGTTGGAGCTCCACGGCATGCGGCCGATGACCGAGATCTCGCCGTGCGCGAGCAACTCGAGGGCGCGTGGGGTTTCGATGGGCGGGCGCTGGCGGAACGGCGATTCGGTCTCGTCGTCGACGTCGCGGTCGTCGTCGTCGTAGAAGGCGTCGTCATCGTCGAGAAACGTGTCCTCGAAGCTGGCGTTGTCGTGCTCGTTCGGTGCGTCGCCGGACACGAGACGCGGTCAGTTCACGCAGGGACAGAACCCTGACACCGGGTCGAGTGGTCTGGCGCAGTACGGGCACGGCGGGCGCCCGGCGGCGACGAGCACCCGGGCCTGCTCGATGAACGACAGCACCTGGGGGCGTGACAGGTGGAAGCGGGCCTCGGGGTCATCTACAACGAGCGCGAAGGCCGCGTGCACGGGTTCGAGAAGGATCGGTGCATCGCCGCGTGGCGCACGCATCTCGGGCAGGTCCTCGAGCAACCGTTCGAGGTAGTCGGCGAGCGCGGTGACCTGCTGCTTCTCGAGCTTGAGGGACACGACCTCGCCCGCCTCGCGGGCTTGGAGGTAGAACACGCGCTGACCCTTGGGGCCGACCGTGCCGGCGCAGAAGTGGTCGGGATCGGTGAAGTCGAACTCCATGCTCATGACCGGCCCGCTCTCATGACGGCGCCAGCTTGGTGAGGTCGTCGCCGAGCGAGTTGACGGTGAGCACCACGGGACCGCCGCTGCTGTACGCGATGGCGGTGACCGAACAGGGCGAGACCACGATGCGCTGGAACAGGTCGAGGTGGGTGCCCATGGCGTGGGCGATCGCGGCTTTGATGGGGTCGGCGTGGGACACCGCGACGATCGTCTCGCCGGGGTGCTTGGCCACGAGGTCGGCGATGGTGCCGGTGATGCGCTGCTGCATCTCGGTGAAGGACTCGCCGTTCGGGAAGCGGAACCCGCTGGGGTAGCGCTGCACGCTCGACCACTCGGGCAGTTTGAACAGGTCTTTCAGGAGGCTGCCGGTCCAGTCGCCGAAATCGCACTCGAGCAGGCCGCGCGCCACCTGCACCTTGAGGCCGCGGGCCTTGGCGATGGGTGCGGCGGTCTCGCGGGTGCGTTCGAGGGGCGACGCGTAGATGGCCGCCACCGACTTCAACGCGGCGATGCGCGTGGCGGCGGCTTCGGCCTGGGCCCGGCCGGTGTCGGCGAGGTGCAGGCCCGGTGCGCGACCGGGGAGCGAGGAACCGGTGGTGGGGGTCTGGCCGTGCCGCACGAGCAGCACGAGCGTGGGTTTCACGCCGGAGTTCTTCGCGGCGTCGGCCTTCTTCGAGGAGCGGGGCATGGCCCGGTCAACCTACCGTGAGTGCCATGGATTCGCTGGCCGTGCTCGGGGCCGAAATCACCGACTGCCGGCGTTGTGCGCGACTCGTCGGGTGGCGCGAGCAGGTGGCGGTCGAGCGTCGGGCGGCGTATCGCGACGAGGTCTACTGGGGTCGGGCCGTGCCCGGTTTCGGCGACCCGGCGGCGCGCGTGGTGATCGTGGGGTTGGCACCCGCGGCCCACGGCGCGAACCGGACCGGCCGCATGTTCACCGGCGACCGCTCCGGTGAGTGGTTGTTCCGGGCGCTGTGGCGGGCCGGGTTCGCGAGCCAGGCCGAGTCGATCGACCGTGACGACGGCATGGTGCTCACCGGCGCCTACATCACCGCTCCCGTGCGTTGCGCACCCCCACAGAACAAGCCGTTGCCCGCCGAGGTGGCCGCGTGTCGCCCGTTCCTCGACCGCGAGCTGGCGCTGCTGCCCGAGGCCACGGTGTTCGTGGCGCTCGGCAGCATCGGCTACGACGCCACCTGCGCCATGCTGGGCGTACGCCCCAAGCCCAAGTTCGGCCACGGCATCGAGGTGCCGGTGGGTTCGGGCGACCGCACGATCCTGTGCTCGTACCACGTGAGCCAGCAGAACACGTTCACCGGGCGGCTCACCGAGCCCATGCTCGACGCGGTGTTCACCCGGGCCCGCGACCTGGCCGGGCTCGCGGAGCGGTAGGGGAGCGGTAGGCTTGTCAATCGTGCTTTCGGCTCCTTCTGCTTCCCCCTCCCGCCGGCCTCGTCGGGCCCGCCTCACGCTCGTAGCTGCGCTGTTCGCGCTCGTGCTCGCAGGCTGTTCCACGAACAGCGGCCCGAAGAACTACGACGACGCCACGCTCACCGCGAACTACCTCGACGCGTGCAAGGAGGCGAACCCCACCACCAAGGACCTCCCCGACACCACCACGTTCTGCGAGTGCACGTACAAGGCCATCCAGACCGCGCTGACCTTCGACGAGTTCAAGGCGCTCGACAAGCAACTCCGCGACGCGCTCGCCGACAAGGACACCGCGCCGAAGAACGAAGCCGACATCGCGAAGGTCGACAGCCGCTACGCCGCAGCCGTCGACAGCTGCCGCACCTCGGGCCCGGCCGCGCCGGCGTCGAACGCGTCGACCACCACGCTCGCCACCACCACCACCACCCGCAGCTAGCCCTCAGGCCGCAGCGAGCCCTCAGGTCTTTTTGGCCTTCTTCTCGGGCAGGCCCAGGCGGGCCGGTTCGGCGGCCCACTGCGGCCAGCGCTCGCGTGACTTCTGGGCCAGCTTGTGCATGAGCGCAACGGCCCCCGGGTCGGTGTCGGCGGGCCGGGCCTCGATCACGCCGTCGGCGATCATGGCCTTGATCACCGCTTCACCGAGGTCGGTGCGGATGATCGTGAGGGTCCAGTCGTTGTCCTTGCCGATGCCGCCGGTGGAGATATCGGCGTGCTCGGCCGCGAAGTCGGGGCAGTGGTTGCAGCCCTCGCGCGTCCAGGCGTGGCACTCCTTGAGGTTGATCTCGTGGTAGTCGCCGTTGCGCATCCAGATCTGGAACACGCCCTTGATGTTCATCTTGACCATGTCCTCGCGCGGCAGGCCGTACTTGGCGAGGAACAGCTCGTCGAAGATCGAGTCGTCGAAGCTCTTCGAGCAGAGCAGTCCGATGTTGAGCTTGATCGGCTTGCCCACCTTGCCGATCTTGCGTGACCACATCACCGGGCCGATCGACGATTGACAGCTCATGCCGACGAGCGCGAGGTTCTTCAGGCCCTTCTCCTCGGCGTCCTTGAACGCGAGCGTGTTGGCCGAGTACGTGTAGCGGCTGCCGGCACCGCGCAGCACCTCATCTCTGTTGGTGGCCAGGCCCGGCACGGCCTTCCACGTGGACCCGTCGCCGTCGAGGAAGCTGGTGAGCGCACCGTCGATGATGCCGTTGTCGAGGCACCAGATCAGGATGGCCGACACGAGCCCGCCGTCCTGGCCGGTCTGGTGCACGTGATCGTCGGCGGCGCGGATGAGCAGGATGTCGCGGTAGATGCCGACCATCTCTTCGGGCTTGCGGGCCCGACCGAAGAGGTGCTCGTCGGCCTGGGGTTCCCACTGGCGAAACCGCGGGCAGGCGCGGGTGCAGCTGGTGCAGCCCTTCTCGCCGTGGATGCAGTTGTCGGCGCCGAGCTCTTCCTCGAGGTGGAAGGGCTTGTACTTGCCCGGTTCGTGGTGGTAGCCGATGACGTCGTGCGGACACGCGATGACGCAGCCCGCGCAACCAGTGCACAGCCCGCTGGTGATCACCTCGGAGAACAGCTCGGCGCCGACAACTGCATCCACGGCGAGAAGGGCTGCA
>JBKJKR010000395.1:0-7459 GCA_046597135.1 Acidimicrobiales bacterium
GCCGATCTCGATCTGCGTGCGCCGATCCCCGCGCTCGACGCACACGCCCAACGCGTCGAGGTCGTCATGGAACCGCTTGATCTCGCCGTTGCCGAGATCGAGGTAGTGCACGCCGCGCGCCCTCGCGGCACGCAGGATGTCGTCATCGACGTCGGTGATGTTGCGCACCAGCCGCACCTCGTGGCCACGGTCCTCGAGCCGGCGTTGCAGCACGTCGTAGGTCACGTAGGTCGCGGCATGGCCGAGATGGGTGGCGTCGTAGGGCGTGATGCCGCACACGTACATGCTGACGCGATCGCCTGGGGTGAACGGCACGACCGCACGCCGAGCCGTGTCGTACAGACGCATGGGCGACGATGCTACCGCTCACGCGGTACCGGATCCCTTGCCGTGTGCTCGACCGAGCGGCGGTTAGGGTGCGCGCCATGGGTCTTCTGGACGGAAAGCACATCCTCGTCACCGGCGTCCTCACGGACGCGTCACTCGCGTTCGGCGTCGCGAAGCTGGCCCAGGAGCAGGGCGCGGATGTCGTCCTCACCGGCGCCGGTCGCGGGCTGTCGCTCACCCAACGCGTCGCGCACAAGCTTCCCCGGCCCGCCGAGGTGCTCGAGTTCGACGTCACGGTGCCCGACCACGTGGTGGCGGTGCGCGATGCGCTCGCGGCCAAGTGGGATCGGGTCGACGGTGCACTGCACGCCATCGGTTTCGCACCTGCGTCGTGTCTCGGTGAAGACTTCCTCGGCGCCACGTGGGACGACGTCAAGGTGGCCATGGAGATCTCGGCGTACTCGCTCAAGACGCTCGCCGAGTGCGTCGCACCACTCATGACCGAAGGTGGCTCGATCCTCGGGCTCGACTTCGATGCCACGGTCGCGTGGCCGGCCTACAACTGGATGGGTGTCGCCAAGGCGGCGCTCGAATCGTGCAACCGGTACCTCGCCCGCGCGCTCGGGCCGCAGCAGATCCGATGCAACCTCGTGGCGGCCGGCCCCATCCGCACCATGGCGGCCAAGTCGATCCCGGGCTTCGCGTTGTTCGAGGATTCGTGGGGGACGCGGGCCCCGCTCGGTTGGGACGTCAACGATTCGTCGGCCGTGGCCCGGTCGTGCGTGGCGTTGCTGTCCGACTGGTTCCCGGCCACCACGGGCGAGATGATCCACGTCGACGGCGGCTATCACGCCGTCGGCGCGTAACGGTGCGACTGCTCGTCGTCGGGGGAACCGGGTACCTCGGGCGCTCGGTGGTCGCCGCAGCGCGCACCCGCGGGCACGATGTCACCGCAGTCGGTTCAACCGATCTCGATCTGCGTGCGCCGATCCCCGCGCTCGACGCACACGCCATCATCAACTGCGCGTATGTGCAGCGCGGCCCCGACCTGGTGGCGATCACCGCGCACGGGGCCATCGTGTTGGCCACCGCGTGCCGCGACGCCGGCATCCGCTTCGTCCAGCTCTCCACCGACCTCGTCTTCGCCGGACGCCCCACGCCGTACACCGCCGACGACGAACCCGATCCGCTCGACGCCTACGGCGCGGCGAAGGCGGCCATGGAGCGCGGCGTCCTGGACGCCCATCCTCAGGCGCTGATCGTGCGCACGTCGTTGCTGTACGGGGCCGACGAGCCCGGCCCCCAGGAGCGTCTGGTGCTGCGGGCCGGCGCAGGCGAGCCCATCACGTTCTTCACGAACGAGGTGCGCAGCCCCATCGAGGTCGACGTCCTGGCGCGCCGTCTCGTCAACGTCCTCGACGAACCCGACTCGGGCATCGTGCACGTCGCCGGCCCGGAGCCGCTCGACCGGCTCGAGCTCGCCGAGCGCATCGCGCGGCGCGTCGGCGTCGACCCGACGGTGCTGCGCGGTGGCCTGCCTGACCCGGACGCGCCGCCCCGGCCAGGCCGCGTGGTGCTCAGCAGTACTGCGCGACCGTGGGGTACGGATTGACCTGGTTGCCGCGGCCGCCGATGTGGATCTCGAAGTGCAGATGGCTGATCGACGCGTTGCCGGTCATGCCCACATACCCGATGAGCTCGCCGGCCCTGACCTGTCCCTCGCGAGGGCCGAAGCGGGAGAGGTGCGTGCCGTAGTAGAAGTTGCCGTCGTCGCCGTAGAGGTACCACGACCGCCCGCCGAGGCCGTCGGTGCCGTACGTGACGTCACCCGACACCGGGGCATACGTGGGGGTGCCGGTGGGGGCGATCATGTCGACGCCTCGGTGACCGCGACCGCCTGATCGCGGTTGGCCCCACGAGTTGGAGAACGACGCCCCGGGTACCGGGCACACGAACGTGCCGGTGACGCGCGGGCCGGACGGGGCCTGCGTGGTGGGCGGCGCATCGCGCTTCTTCGCCGCTTCTTCGGCCGCCTTCTGCTGGCGGGCCAGCTCGGCGAGGCGAGCAGCTTCGCGCGCCTTGGCCAGCGCGGCCTCGCGGATGCGGACGCGCTCGGCTTCCTTGAGCCCGGACACCACCGAGTTCAGACCATCGAGCTCGGTCTGCAACGCCCGGAGCTCGGCGGAGACCACGTCGTTCTTCTTGGCGAGGTCGTCGGTGAGGGCCTTCTGCTGCTTCTGCTGCGCGGCGAGCTTGGCCGACTCGGACTCGAACTCGGCCTGGGCGTTCTTGACCTGGTCGATCACGTCGACCTTGCGGTCACCGACGAGCGTGGCCAACGCCTCCTTGGTGACCGCGTCGTTGACGTTGCCCGCGCTGAACATCGAGGCGCTGTCCTCGGTGCCGCCGCTCGTGTAGCGGTAGATGGCGAAGTCCTTGAGGTCTTCCTTGAGGGCGGCGAGCTCGACGCGCTTCTGCTCGACGACGCCCTTGAGGACCTCGAGCTGATCGTTCACCTGCTCGAGCTGTGACTCGGCCGCGAGGAAGGCCGACGACGCGGTGTCGGCCTTGACGCGGGCGTCGGCCACGCGTTGCGCCGCGGCGTCGGCCTTGGCCTCGGCTTCGCTGATGTTGTCGCTCTGTGCTGCTGCAGGCGTCACCACAAGGATGAGCGCGCACAGCAGGACCAAAAGGCCCCTGCTCCGCATGGAACGGAGAGCGTACCGGACTCGGGCGCGAGATTACATTTGGGTGACACGCGCCGCACCGAATACCCGCTGAACTGGGGTTTCGCGCGTCAGTCGGGGACGGTGTCCCGGTCGCTCTCGTCACGGATGTCGCCGACGAACGCTTCGAGGACGTCTTCGAGGGTGACCACGCCGACGGTTCGGCCGCCCGGGCCACGCACGACGGCGAGGTGGGCCCGCGAGCGCCGCATGGCCCGGAGCACGTCCTCGAGCAGCCGATCGTGGGGCACGCCCGGCACCCGCCGCACCATCTCGGCCGGCAAGGGCCGGTCACGCTCCTCGGGCGCGAGACCCAACAGATCCTTGATGTGCAGGAACCCCATCACCTGGTCGATGCCCGCCCCCACCACCGGGAGACGCGAGTGCCCGGTCTGGTTTGCGACCCGCTCGATCGCGGCGACCGACATGCGTTGGTTCACATACACGACGCGCTCGCGCGGCACCATCACGGTGGCCACCGACCGGCCACGGAAGTCGAGTGCGCCGGCGAGCAGCAGGTGCTCGAACTCTTCGAGCAGGCCCTCGTCGTGTGACGCCTCGATCATCGGCGCGAACTCGGCCGCGGTGTGCGCCGTGCCGATCTCGCTCTTGGGCGTGAGCCCAAAGGCCCGCACGATCGCTCCGGAGGTGGCGTCGAGAAACCAGATCACGGGCCGGAACAACGCGGTGAACGCTCGGCTCACCGGCGCGAGGAGCAACAGCGTGCGTTCCGGTCCGGCGAGCGCGACGCCCTTCGGCACCATCTCGCCGAGCACCATGTGCGCGCTCACGACGATGAGGAGCGCGAGCGCGAACGAGATGCCGTGGGCGACCCCGTGCGACAGCGCGCCGATCTCGTCGAGCGCCGGGCGGATCACGTCGGCCACCGCGGGCTCGCCGAGCACACCGAGGCCCAGCGAGCACACGGTGATGCCCAGCTGGCTGCCGGCGAGCTGCCGGGGCAGGTCGCGCATCGCCGCGAGCGCGACGTCGGCCCGCTTGCTGCCGGTGCCGGCGAGCAGCTCGAGCTTGGCTCGCTGCGACGCGACCATCGCGAACTCGACGGCGACGAAAACGCCGTTGGTCAGCACCAGCAGCAATGCGGCAACGATGGCGAGCAGGGTCATGTGCCGCTCGTCGGTTCGGCGGTTGCCGCGGGATCGGTCGGCGCCACGACGCGCACCGACGCGACGCGCAGGCGGTCCATGAGGGTCACCTCGAACTGCCAACCTTCGTGCTCGACCGTGGCCCCTTCCTGGGGAATGCTGCCGAGCAGGTCCAGCACGAACCCGGCAAGCGTCTCGTACTCGCCGTCGGGCATGGCGAACCCGCACGCGTCGCCGACCTCGTCGCGGTGCAGCCCTCCGGCCAGCAGCCACGGGCCGTGCGCGTCGGGTGCGTGCAGGTGGAAGGGCTCGTCGTCGTACTCGTCGTCGATCTCGCCGACCAGCTCCTCGAGGAGGTCCTCGAGGGTGATGATGCCCGCGGTGCCGCCGTGCTCATCGACCACCACCGCGAGGTACGCCCGCGACGCGCGGAAGTCGGCGAAGAGCTCGTCGAGGTCGCGTGCCTCGGGCACGGCGAGCACGGCGGTCATGATGGATCGGACGGGGGTGCTGGCCCGCGCGTCGGGGCTGAGACCGAAGATGGACTTCACGTGCACGACGCCGACGATGTTGTCGAGGTCACCGCCGTAGACGGGCAGACGCGAGTATCCCGACTCGACGGTCAGGGCCACGAGGTCGGCCACGGTCGCGTCGTCGGCGATGCCGACGAGCTGGGTGCGCGGCGTGAGCGCATCGGCCGCGGTCTTCTCGCCGAAGCGGATCGATCGGGTCAGGAGCGACACCTCTTCGGGGCCGAGCGCTCCTTCTTCGCCCGAGGTGCGAAACAAAAATGCCAGTTCCTCGCGCGACCTCGTTCCACCGAGCTCGGCCCGCGGTTCGACGCCGAGCAGTCGCACGATGCGATTGGCCAGCCGTTCGAAGGTCGCGATGACGGGACGGGCAACGATGCCGTAGATGCGCACGCCGCCCGACAGCAGCTTCGCCGTGCGGTTCGCGTACGCGATGGCCACCTGCTTCGGCACCAGCTCCCCGAGCACCATCTGCAGCACCGTGGCTATCGCCAGAGCGAGAAAGACCGAGACCACGCGAGGTGGATCGTGAAGCAGCGGTTCGAGCAGGGACGACACTGCCGGCTCAGCCAAGAAGCCGAGCATGAGCGAGGTGATGGTGATGCCCATCTGCGCGCCGGAGAGGTGGAACGACAGGTTGCGCACCAGCGCCGCCGCGCGGCCGGCGCGCCGATCACCGGTGGACGCGTCGTGCTCGAGCGCCGGCCGATCGGCGGCGACGAGGCTGAACTCAGCGGCGACGAACAGCGCGTTGAACAAGATGAGCAACGCGCTCGCCCCGAGTCGCAAGGCGGTATCGATGAAGGCCTTCCTTGGCGGATGGTCAAGAGCCGGTGCGGCGACCGGCGGGCCAATGCTAGCGACCGCCGACCATCCCCACGGTTCTAGTTCGGGTAGCGAATAGTGTCGGTCACGAATAGTGTCGGTCACGAACTTTCCGACCACGTCTTCACCGACCGTTGTTCCGAGGTCCGCCATGCCCGAGAAGAAGCGACCGCCGACGAGGCCCACCTCCGAAGCGGTCGTCAATGCGGCGCGAGCCATCGTGCGCCTGAGCCGGCGCCTCGAGGTCGCATTGGCGGACGCCGACCTGACCCTGTCGCAGTACCGCGTGCTGTCGTTCCTCGCGAACGGCGAATCGCGCCCGTCGCGGATCGCGCCGAACGTGAGCGTCACCCGGCCCACGGTCACCGCGCTGCTCGACGGTCTGGTGGTACGTGGCCTGGTCGATCGTCAACCCGACGAGACCGACCGGCGCCGTGTCCGGCACCGGGTCACCGCAGCCGGCAAACGAGCGCTCGCCGAAGCCGACAAGGCCGCCGAGGCGAACCTGCGCGCCTTGAGCGCGCATCTCGACCCGCTGTGTGCCGCCGAGGCCATCGAGGGGCTCGGGGTGTGGCACGCCGCCATCGAGTCCGCCATCGCCGCCGCCGACACCACCGGCCACACGCCGGTTGCCGCTTCCGCCGACACCACGCGTGGGGAGTCCGCCCGATGATCGACGAAGCCGCGCTCAAACCCACCCGCTACGAGCCGGTCGCGATCAAGCTCGCCTACCGACCACCGCGAGCCACGATCGATCCCGACACCGCTGCGGGCTGGGTGCGCCGCGTCATGCCGCTGCTGCGCGCCCGCTGGCAGGCCTTCGGTGTCGCGATCGGCATCGGCGTGGTGGCACTCGTGGTGCAGGTGCAGATCCCTGCGGTGCTGCGCGACGGCATCGACAAAGCGCTCGGTGACGGCGCCGCGGGCGCCGCACGCGAGCCGCTCAGTCGGTATGTGTGGATCCTCGTGGCACTCGCAGTCGCGCGGTTCATCACCGGCGCGTTCTACCGGTATCTGCTCTTCCGCGCCGGCTACCTGTTCGAGACCGACCTCCGGGCCATCGTCTATGAACACCTCACCCGGCTCTCGTTCGGCTACTTCGACCGCACGCAGTCTGGCCAGGTGATCTCGCGCGCCAACAGCGACATCCGGTCGATCCAGCTGCTGCTCACCTTCGGGCCGCTGGTCATGATGTCGGGGCTCACGTTCGTGTTCGCCTTCGTCAAGATGCTGCAGATCCACGTCGGCCTGTCGCTCGTGGCGATGTCGACCATGCCGCTCGTGTACCTCACGGGTTCCGCCTTGCGAAAGCGGGTGTTCCCGCTTTCGTGGCTCGTGCAGGCGCGCATGGCCGACGCCGCCACCATCGTCGACGAGAACATCAACGGCATCCGCGTCGTGCAGTCCTACGCCGCCGAGACCCGCCAGATCACCAACCTCGCACGGGCCGCCCAACGCCTGCAGTGGGCCTCGGTGGCCACCACCAGCGCCCGTGCCCGGTGGAACCCGCTCGTCGAGTCGTTGCCCCGTCTGGGCGCGGCGGCGGTGTTGCTCTATGGCGGGCTGCTCGCCATCGACGGGCAGGTCACCGTGGGCACGCTCGTCGCGTTCAACGCCTACATCATCTTGTTGCAGACCCCCTTCCGCATGTTGGGTTTCGTGCTCGTCCAGTGGCAACGCGCGTCGGCCTCGGCACAACGCATCTTCGAGATCCTCGACGAGGTGCCCGAGATCGTCGACCCACCCGATGCGATCGACCTCGAGGACCCGCAGGGCCGCGTCGAGTTCCACGACGTCCACTTCCGGTACGCATCACCCCCCGGCACCGCCGAGGATCGCTTGGCGCCCGTGGTGCTCGACGGGGCCTCCTTCTCCATCGCGCCCGGCGAACGGGTCGCGGTGGTGGGCCGCACCGGTTCGGGCAAGTCCACCATCGCCCGGCTCC
>JBKJKR010000159.1:0-8176 GCA_046597135.1 Acidimicrobiales bacterium
CGAGGTCAGGAGCCATGCCGACACGCTAGTGAGCGACGTTCCGTAGATCGAGCGCTCGGGTCCCGGCCGTTCAGGTGTCGGTCATGGTGCCGGGCGAGCAACGGCATTTCTTGGTCCTCCCGGTAACGTCAAGCCCCCGGAGGTCCCCACGATGCAGTTCCTCGACGGTCACCGTCCGGCGTTCGATCTCACGTACGACGACGTGTTCATCGTCCCCCGCCTGTCCACCGTTCCCTCACGGCTCGACGTCGACTTGAGCACGCCCGATGGCATCGGCACCTCGCTGCCGATCGTCGTCGCGAACATGACCGCCGTCGCGGGCAAGCGCATGGCGGAGACCATCGCCCGCAGGGGCGGATTGGCGGTTCTGCCCCAGGACATCCCGGTCGCGGTGGTGGCCGAGGTCATCAGCTACGTCAAGCGTCGCCACCCGGTCTACGAGACACCCATCACGCTCAGGCCGACCGACACCATCGGCGACGCCTTGGGGCTCGTGGCGAAGCGGTCGCACGGCCTCGTGGTGGTCGTCGATGCCGGAAATCGGCCCATCGGCATCTTCACCGAGAGCGCGGCGAGTGGCTTCGATCGCTTCACGCAGCTTCACAACGTGATGGTGCCCAACGTCGTCACCATCGAGATGGGCCTGACGCCGCGCGAGATGTTCGATCGGCTCGAGGTGAACCGCATCCACGCCGCGCCGGTCGTCGCCGACGGCGCGTTGCTCGGTGTCGTCACGCGCAAGGGCGCACTTCGCTCCGCGCTGTACCGGCCGGCCCTCGACCACGACGGCGAACTGCAGATCGCTGTAGCGGTCGGCATCAACGGCGACCCCATCGGGCGCGCGCGCGCAGCTCGCGAGGCGGGGGCCGACGTGCTGGTCGTCGACACTGCGCACGGTCATCAGCAACGCGCGCTCGATGTCGTGCGCGCGGTGCGCAACGCGGTCGACGACGTACCGATCGTGGCCGGCAACGTGGTCACGGCCGACGGCACCAACGACCTGATCGACGCCGGCGCTGACATCGTGAAGGTCGGTGTGGGCCCGGGTGCCATGTGCACCACTCGCATGATGACCGGTGTCGGCCGGCCGCAGTTCTCCGCCGTTCTCGAATGTGCGAACGCGGCGCGTGTGCGCGGCAAGCACGTGTGGGCCGACGGTGGTGTCCGACACCCCCGCGACGTCGCGCTCGCGCTCGCTGCGGGCGCCGCGAGCGTCATGGTCGGGTCGTGGTTCGCGGGCACCTACGAGAGCGCCGCCGATGTGCAACGCGACAGCCAAGGACGCCTCTACAAAGAGAGCTTCGGCATGGCGTCGCACCGTGCGGTCAAGAGTCGCACCGCTCGTGAGGATTCGTTCGAGCGAGCGCGCAAAGAGCTCTTCGAGGAGGGCATCAGCACGTCGCGGCTGTACCTCGATCCGGATCGACCCGGCGTCGAGGACATCGTCGATCAGATCGTGGCCGGCGTGCGCAGCGCTTGTACCTACTCCGGCGCCCGGAGCATCGACGACTTCCACGCGAACGTGACCATCGGCGTGCAGTCACGGAGCGGCTACGACGAAGGGCGCCCCCGCCCCGGCGCGTGAGCATCCGCCGGCCTCGCTGATCGACGCAAGCAACGAAGTCGTAAAAGGTGCACCGTCCAACGGGCCTACTTCGGGCGGTACTTCGCGATGGCCTCGCGTGTTGCGTCCTGCATCGCACCGAAGAAGGTTCCGGCGTTGTCGCCCACGTAGTCGATGCTCGCGGCGCGACTCGTGTTCATGCCGCGCAGCGCGGGTATGACCGTTTCGGCGAACAGCGCGTAGCTGCGCTTGGTGGCCTCCCACGTGGCGCAGTTGTTGGCGAGGAAGAGGAACGAGCCGAATCCGCCCGTCTTGTCGACGAGCCGCTGGATCGTGGCGATGGCATCGTCGGGCGTACCGATGGTGGGCACGCCGAACACGGCAAGTCCGTTGGTCATCCAGTGATCGAGCGCCGCGCCGGGCGACGTGGCGAACGGCAGCTTGGACTTGCTCATGCCCTCCATGTACCCGCAGAGATCGAGGATGCCGTGCTCGACCTCAGCCCGCGCCTGCTCTCGCGTCTCGGCCAGGTGCATCGACGCAACCACCCGCCAACGCGAGCGATCGGCCGGATGACCGTTGTCGGCGCCGACCTTCTCGCGCACGCTCCAGTTCGTGTCGAGCGCGTCGAAGCCGCGCGCATCGGTGGCCGACAACGAGAGCATGGAGAGGCCGAGCCGACCGGCCAGGGTGGCCCCGGCCGGCGACGCCATCGACGCCACCGCGACCTCGATGCCCTCGGGCTTGTACGGGCTCAGCTGCAGCCGGGCGTTGTCGACGGTGAACCAACTCGTCGTCCGCGACACCACCTCGCCGCGCAGCAGGGGCAACATCACTTCGGCGGCCTCGACCATCATGTCGCGCTGGTCGCGTGGATCGATGCCCATCATGAACGCGTCGCTCGGCAGTTGCCCCGGACCGATGCCCAGCATCACGCGACCGCGCGTGAGGTGATCGAGCTGCATGATGCGATCGGCCAGGATGTAGGGATGGTGATAGGGCACCGAGTTCACCCCGGTGCCGAACCGGATGCGTTGGGTGCGCTCCCCCGCCGCGGCGATCATCAGCTCGGGCGAGGCAATGGTCTCGTAGGCCCCCGAGTGATGTTCGCCGTACCAGAGCTCGTCGAAGCCCAGCTCGTCGAGGTGCACGGCGAGCTCGATGTCGCGGCGAAGTTGCAGTGTGGGGTTGCCCTTGGGGCTGTGGAACGGCGCGACGAACGCACCGAAATGCAGGTGACCGGCAGCACTCATGGCACGAACCGTACAGGGTGGCCCTGACGAGGTGCGCCGACCAGGCGTGCCGACCCGACGGTAGAGCGCGAGACTGCGGCACGTGCGACGCGCCATCGACTACCACGCCCTCGAACCAGGCGACCTGCCGCTGCTCGACGACGGCGAGGATGACGAACGCGCCACACCCATCGCGTGGAACGTGGCGGTGAGCGACGACTACGTCGACACCGAGCCGCGAGTGGTGCTCACCGTCGAGGAGATCGGCCACGCCGGCTACGGACTCGTTGCCCACCTCACGCCGGCCATGGCCCGGCGCCTGCGCGACGCGCTGCGCCGAGCGCTCCGCGAGATCGGCGAGGAACCCGGCGCATGACCGTCACGGTGCCGGCCCGCTCGCGGCGCAGCGAGACGTTCGCGGCCCTGCAGGTGCACAACTTCCGCCTCTACATCCTCGGGCAGACCATCTCGCAGGCCGGTGCGTGGATGCAGGCCATCGGCCAAGGGTGGCTCGTGCTGCGGCTCACGGACTCGGGCGTGTCGCTCGGCATCGTGGTCGCGCTCCAAGCGCTGCCCGTGTTGTTCTTCGCGCCGGTCGGCGGCCTCATCGTCGACCGGGTCAACAAGCAGCGGCTGCTCATCGTCACCCAGGTGCTGAGCGGCGTGCAGGCCATCATCCTCTGGGCGCTCGTGTCGAGCGGAGCCGTCGAGCTGTGGATGGTCTACCTCCTCGCGCTCGGGCTCGGCTTCGTGCTCGTGCTCGACAACCCGGTGCGTCAATCGATGCCCATCGAGCTCGTCGGCCCAGCGCTGCTCACCAACGCCGTCACGCTCAACAACATCAACTTCAACGTGTCACGGGTGTTCGGCCCGGCCCTCGCCGTGTTCACGATCGAGCAGCTCGGCATCAGCGCCTGCTTCTTGATCAACGGCATCACGTTCGGCACCGTGGTCATCGCACTGGTGCTGCTGCGCAGCGGCGAGCTGCACATCCAACCGCGCCAGGCGCGGGCCAAACGACAGGTGCGCGACGGCTTGCACTACGTGTGGCACACCCCGCAGCTCCGCGTACCCGTGCTCATGATGTTCCTCGTGGGCACCCTCACCTACGAGACCGCGGTGACCCTGCCGCTGCTCGCCAAGCAGACCTTCGACGGCGACGCCGGCACCTACGGTCTCTTCACCGGGGCCATGGGCGTCGGCGCCGTGCTCGTCGGGCTGGGCTATGCGGCACGCATGCGCGTGACACCCGGGCTCTTCCTCCGGCTGACCGCGGTGCTCGGGCTGTTGATGATCGTGTGCGGCGCCGCGCCCACGCTGTGGTTCGCGGTGGTGGCCCTGGTGGCCCTCGGCGGTGTGTCGGTGTGCTTCCTCGCCGCGGCCAACGCCATCTTGCAGCTCACCACCCCACCCGAGATGCGCGGTCGCGTGCTCGCCCTGTGGTCCATGGCGTTCATGGGCACCGTGCCGATCGGCGGACCGCTGGTGGGCTGGATCGGCGAACACGTCGGCGCGCGATGGGGCATGTACGTCGGTGGTGCCGGACCGCTCGTGGCCGCGGCCGTCGCCTGGCCGGCACTTGCTCGGCTCGAGGGCGGGCTCGCTCGCGGTCCGACCACCGACACCAGCACCGAGCACACCGGCGGCCCGGTGCGCGCCGCGCCGCCCGCGTGACCGGCCCATGGTCCGAATTGCCCACGCGAATCGCCGGCCGCGACCCCTGAAGGGGTAAATGCCGGTACGGTGCGCGCCGATAGACCTCGCATGCGGGCTCGCATATGGAGGTAGCCCAGGTGCGTCGTCCGGTTTCCACACTGCTCGGTATCGTGTTCTTCGCGGCATCGCTGGCCGTTGCCCTGCCCGCCGCGCCGGCCGGCGCGGTGCCCGGCGGCTGGGCGTGGTCCACGGACTACGCCACCGAGGAGCTCGGCGATCCATGGGACTTCTCGAACGCCGAGGACTGGGACATCCAGGCGCGCGCCGAGTCACCCGGGGCCACCGGATCGGTGGGGAGCGGCGTCCTGAGCTTCGATCAGACCCGTCCCGCCGGCGGCGTGCTGATCGGCTCGGCCCACTACGGCGAACAAGCACTGCAATGGGGCCGCAGCACCTGGCTCCGCCCCATCAACACCAACGCCTACCGCACGCTGTCGTTCCGGATGTTCGAACCGTCCGCTCCGCCTGTCGGCGGGATCGAGCTGCTCACGTGCAGCGGCACCGTGGGCAGCTGTGCCACGCACCTCGACTTCTTCCCCACCGCCGGCTGGAACAACTACTCGATCACCTTGCCGGCGGGTCTGAACGTGTACTCGGTGCTGATCGTTCCCGGCCCCGATCAGCGCAGCGGCTTCCAGCTCGACTGGGTCAGCATCACCCGCGACGGCGGGCAGACCGCCCCGCTGGGAGGTGGTTCGTCCGAACCGGTGCCGGTGGTGATCGATCCGAGTCGCAGCGGTGGTCAGGACTACGCCGCGGGCGTGCGGGGCAAGGCATGGACCTTTGACGACGGCTCCGACGTCATAGGGATCCACGACCTCGACAGCGTCTCCTACTCGGGCGGCGCGTTCCGTGGGTGCAGCACCACGAACGACCCGGCCATCGTTCTTGCGATGGGCGCGCCGCTCGCCACCGACAGGTACAACCGCGTGAACGCCCGGGTCTGGTACGACGGCGGGTTCGGACTCGCCGATGCGCCGGGCGGCGGCATGGTGGCGCGTCTCCAATGGCACATCGTCGGCACCGACGGCTACCAGACGTCCCAGGACATCGTGGTGTATCCGGGCTGGAACGACATCGAGCTCACCATGCGCACGTTCCCGGCGAACATCGTGACCGAACCCGACATCGGCCTGGGCGCCGGATGGGTCGGGGCGATCGACGAGATCCGGTTCGACTTCCACGAGGATCCGGGCCGCCGGTGCGTCGCGATCGACAGCTTCGCGGTGCGGGCCACCGACGAGGCGCGACCTTCGTTCGCCATCCGCTACCGCGACGACGCCCGCGGCATCGGTGCCCCGGCACCCGGGACGACGGCCGAGATCTTCCTCGACAAGTCGGTCGGCACGTTCAGCGGCACCCGCATCGCCAGCGGCCTGGCGGTTGGCAACGGCGAGAACGCGTACAGCTGGCGCGGCGGTTCGGTGCCAAAGGGGACCTACTTCGTGTGGGTCCGGCTCACCGACCCGTCAGGCCACGCGTCGTCGGCGTACGCCGGCGGACCGCTCGTGTACGCGGGTGTGCCACCGCTCGCGGCGCGAACGATCACGACGACCCCCAGCGGCGCGCCAGGTGGCGTCTCCGCCGTGCTGGCCAACATCACCATGACGGAGGCGACCGGTGGCGGCTACGTCACCGCGGACAGGTGCTCGACCTTCGGCCTATCATCGCCGTCGAAGTCGAACGGCAACTACAACGCGAACCAGAACATCGCGAACCTCGGCGTCCTGCCGATCGCGTCCGACGGGTCGTTCTGCATCTTCAACGAGAGCCCGGTGCACCTGCTCGCGGACGTGCAGGGGTACTTCTCCCCCAACGGCAACCTTCGGTTCACCCGGTCCGGTCCGACACGAGTGCTCAACACCCGCACCGGCGCCCGCGTCGCCAAGGGCTCCGTGACCCGCGTGAGCTCGGGTGCGCCGGGCGGTACCGCCGCGGTGCTCGTGAACCTCACGATGACCGACGGCGTGTCCGGTGGCTTCATCACGGCCGATCGGTGCTCCGCGCTCACGAACCTGCCGCCCACCAAGTCGAACGGCAACTTCGTGCCCCAACGGAACGTGGCGAACCTCGCGGTGGTGCCCGTCGACGGCGACGGGTCGTTCTGCATCTACAGCGAGTCCGACGTCCATCTCCTCGCCGACGTGCAGGGTCACTTCTCGACCGCTGGCGCATTGGGGTTCACGTTGCTCGACCCCCGACGCGTGCTCGACACGCGTGCGGGGAACAACCCGACGGCGAACTCGATCACCCGCGTGAACCCCGGCGTCGGCGCCGCTGACGCGGTGCTCGTCAACGTCACGATGACCGAGGCGCCAGGCGGCGGCTACATCACCGCCGACCGGTGCAGCGCACTGGCCCCGGGACTCCAGTCGAAGTCGAACGGCAACTTCACCGGGGGTCAGAACATCGCGAACCTCAGCGTGGTGCCCCTCGACCCGGACGGCACGTTCTGCATCTACACCGAGCACGCCGTCGACCTGCTCGTCGACGTGCAGGGCACGTTCACGGGCAACGGACCGTTGACGTTCACGTCGATCGCCCCCGATCGCCGGCTCGACACCCGCATGCCCGCCTGACGTCAGCTCAGGTCGAGCGACACCGTGATCGTGCCGTCGACCGCTTCGTCGACGGCATAGCCGGCGAGCCCGGTGACCGGCTCGCGCCGCCCCTTGCCGTCGACGCGGCACCCGGCGCCGTCCGGCGCGAAGCGCCAGAAGTGCGAGGTGCACACGAGCTCGTCGCCGTCGACCACGCCCTCCGCCGCGAGGTGCGACCACTGGTGCGGGCACCGCGCATCGACGGCGCACAGCCGGCCCGACATCGACCGCCACACGACCACCTCGACACCGTCGATCTCGAGGTCGATGATCGCACCGGGCTCGACGTTCGACGCGACGACCGCAGTGCGAGGCCCCGGGGGTTCAGCCACGGCCCAGGCCGGCGACCTCGTTCGCGATGGTGGTCGAATCGCCGTGCCCGGTGTGCACCGTGGTGGCCTCGGGCAGCGTGAACAACCGTTCGCGGATGCTGCGCACGATGAGGTCGTGATCGGAGAACGAGCGACCGGTTGCGCCAGGGCCGCCGTTGAACAACGTGTCGCCGCTGAACAGCACGCCGAGTGACGGCACATGGAGACAGCACCCACCGGGCGAGTGCCCCGGCGTGTGGATCACCGAGACGTCGTCCCCGGCGACCGTGAACCGGTACCCGTCCGACAGCGGCGCATCGACCCGACGCGCCGCGTAGACGACGTCCCACAACATCGTGTCGTCGGGATGCAACAAGATCGGTGCGCCCACTGCGTCGGCGAACTCGGCCGCCGCGTTGATGTGATCGTTGTGGCCGTGCGTGCAGATGAGCGACTGGACCTTGCGCCCGCCGACCGCGGCGATGATGGGCGCCGCATCGTGCGCGGCGTCGAGCACCACCACCTCACGATCGTCGCCGAGGATCCAGATGTTGTTGTCGACCTCGAAGTCCTCGCCGTCGAGGCTGAAGATCCCGTGGGTGACGAGGTGTTCGACGCGCAAGGTCATGGCGCCTACAGCACCACGACCGAGCGGAGGACCTCGCCGCGTTCCATGCGATGGAACGCTTCCTCGACGTCCTCGAGCGCGATGGTCTCGCTGACGAACTTGTCGAGGTCGAGGCGACCTTGCAG
>JBKJKR010000299.1:0-4077 GCA_046597135.1 Acidimicrobiales bacterium
CCGGCGCGAGCAGGTCCGCGGTCTCGTAGGCCCGCGGAAGGGTGGAGGTGAGCATCGCGTCGACCCGCAGGCGGCCTTCGTTCGCGAAGCGGTCGCGCAGTGCGACCGCCTGGCGCACACCGAGCGGCGAGAGCCCGGAACAGGTGAGCTCGCCACCGACGACCCGGCGCACCGTGACCTGGGATTCGCCGTGGCGGACGAGGAGGAGATGGGTCGACGACACCCCGCTCACGCTACGGGCTCGGGGTCTCGTGCGGGCTCCGATGACCGCCGGCCTCACCCTGGAACAGTGGAACAGGTTCGAATTTCTTGCATCCCTGACCGATGACTACACTCGCCGAATTCCGGCTGGGGGGGGTGGAGCGTTGGGTCCAAAGATCCAAGCGAGTGCAGTCGAGCGGTACTTCGGGCTCAAGAACAACCGCGTCCACGCGCTCGGGCCGCTCGATCTCGACATCGAGCAGGGCGAGTTCGTGTGCATCGTCGGGCCGTCGGGCTGCGGCAAGTCCACTTTCCTGCGCATGGTGGCCGGTCTCATCAACCCGTCGGTCGGCACGGTCGAGATCGACGCACGCACCGACCAGCCCACGGCCATGGTCTTCCAGGAGTACTCGATCTACCCCTGGAAGAAGGTGCTCGACAACGTCCGCTTCGGCCTCGATCTCGCGGGCGTGCCGAAGAAGGAGGGCAACGAGCGGGCTCGTACCTACATCGCCAAGCTCGGCCTGGGCGACCGCGAGGCTTCGTACCCGGCGACGCTGTCGGGCGGCATGAAGCAGCGTGTGGCCATCGCCCGAGCGCTCGCCGTCGAACCCGAGATCTTGTTGATGGACGAGCCGTTCGCCGCACTCGACGCCCAGATGCGCCAGATCCTGCAAGAGGAACTACTTGCTCTGTGGCAGGCCGATCGCCGCACCGTGCTCTTCATCACGCACTCGCTCGACGAGGCCATCCTCCTCGGCGACCGGGTGCTCGTGATGTCGTCACGACCGGGCCGCATCATCGCGTCGAAGAAGGTCCCGTTCGAGCGCCCCCGCAGAGGCGACATCCGTAACACCGCGGAGTTCGCGGCGCTGCAGGGCGAGCTCTGGGAGCTGCTGCGCCACGAAGTCGAGGCGCACCTCGCCGACATCGGCGCGAAGTGAAGGGGCACGGGAGATGAGCGACGTCGTCCGCGAAATGAACCAGGTCGAGGGGATCATCCACGGGGGTTCACGGCCTCGACTCACGCGCGAGCCGATGAACTTCGATCGGGATCCCGTCGGTCACGCACGGAGGCGCAAGCTCGTCTACACGGCACTCGGCATAGCCGTGCCCGTGCTCATCCTCGGGTTCTGGCAGATCGCGTCCAAGCGGGCCTGGATCAACGAGACGTTCTATCCCGCGCCCTCTGACTCGTTCGACCAGCTCCGGCAGATGTTCGACAAGCGGGGCTTCGGCACCGACCTCCGGCTCACGTTGAAGCGCATGTTGGTCGGCTGGGCCTGGGGATCGTTGCTCGGCCTGGTGTTCGCGTACCTCATGGGCATGTCCCGCCTCGTGCGGGCCGCGCTCGAGCCGACGTTCAACATGCTCTACACCGTGCCGAAGATCGCGCTGCTGACTCCGTTCCTCATCATCTTCGGCTTCCGCGACCGCCCGGTGTACGTCGTCGTCGGGGTCACCGTGTTCTTCTTCGCGTGGGTACCGACCCAGGCCGCCGTGATGTCGGTGAGCGAGAGCTATCGCGAGGCGGCTACGTCGTTCGGCGCTAATCGATGGCAGCTGTTCCGCCACGTCATCCTGCCGTCCACCCTGCCGGGCGTGTTCGTCACCCTGCGCGTCGCGGCCAGCGTGTCCGTGCTGTCGGTCATCGGCGTGGAGTTCGCCTATGCGCCGGAGAACCGGGGCCTCGGGTACGTGATCAACACGGCCCGTCAAACCTTCGAGCCGAAGATCGCATACGCCGGGATCTTCATCGCGGCTTTGGTCGGTGTCGTGTTCCAGGCCATCGTCAAGATCGTCGGCCGTCTGGTCGTGCGGTGGGAGAAAGAAGACCGCGGCGCGCCCACCGTGTGAGCGTGGTGGTGTGTATTCCGTCACACCACCACTCCGACGTCTAAGCTCGCCACGGGCCGCGGTCGCCATGTGGCGACCCGGTCAATACCAGCAGGAGGGGAATCACGTGAGGAAACCATCAACGCGTTGGAAGGCGCTGCTCGCAGTCGTCCTTGCAGCGTCACTCGTTGCCGCAGCATGCGGCGACGACGGCGACACCGAGGGCACCACGGCGACGGGCTCGACCGCGTCGACCGGCTCGACCGCATCCACGGGGTCCACCGGCACCGGGTCCAAGGGCACGGGCGCCACGGGCACCACCAAGAAGGCCACCGTCGCCGGCTGCGACAAGGGGTACACCGATCCGGCCGACCTGTCGCTCACCCGTCAGGTCGCCCGCTGCACCGCGGGCAGCCCAGCACCGGTGCCGCTCGCCACCAAGACCAAGATCATCATCGCCACGAACTTCAAGCTCGAGTTCAACGCGCCGGTCGCCGTGGCCAACACGCTCGGCGAGTACGCGAAGGAGAACCTCGAGGTCGAGATCGTCAACCTCTCGTACGCCAACTCGATCCAGCAGATGGCCAACGGGCAGGTCGACGTCGCGGTCGGCGGCTTCGAGACCGCCATGTTCAACGCCGGAGCGCAGGACGTCGCGATCAAGGTCATCGCGGGGAACTACTTCCCGCCGAAGGCCAGCAACTACACGGTGGCCCAAACCGGTCTGTGGTGCCGTCGCGATTCCTTCACGACGCCCGCGAGCCCGATCTTGAAGGAGATCGAGACCAAGAAGTGGGGTACCGCCGCGGGCAAGGGTTCGTCCGCCATCTACTACTCGGCGGCCGAGATCCAAAAGCGCGTACCGGACTTCAACATCAAGAAGGTCGACATCCAGCAGATTGCGTCGACCGACATCATCGCTGCGCTCAAGAACAAGGCGCTCGACTGCGGCATCCTCCTCGACCCCCTGTGGACCCAGGTCAAGGACGATCCGGCCTTCTTCCAGGCCGCCACGCAGACCCCGGGTGAGCCCCTCGGGCAGATGTCGTTCGGCAAGAACCTGCTGGTGGACAAGCCCGAGGTCGGCCAGGCGTTCCTCCGTGCGTACATCCGCACCGTCAACACCTACTTCGCGGGCAACTACCACCAGGATGACAAGGTCATGGCCGAAATCCAGAAGTGGACGAGTGCCACCGATGCGAACCAGGCCGTCTTGAAGGGTCTCGACCCGCTGACCTTCGACTGGGAGGTCCGGGCGGGCACCACCACCCGCATCCAGCAACTGTTCATCGAGCTCGGCGTGATCACCAACTTCACGACGCCGGTGGCGGAGAGCAAGCTCGTCGACCGGTCGGTCTACGAAAAGGTGCTCGGCGTCAAGTGAAAGTGAGCCTCTGATACCGAGCCGGCGCTCCGGCGCGAGGTAGCTCGCGAACGGGCCCGCATCCTTCGGGGTGCGGGCCCGTTGGCGTCCTCTACGATGCCGCGCATGGGGGAGTCGCAGCGCACGTACGGACAATGGTGGGACTCGACCGAGCCGCGCGTTCGTGTCGCCATCGTCGATCTCGAGCGCGTCGGACGAGCGGCCTACGAGTCGGTCGGCGCGTCGGCCGAGGACGCGACCTTTCTCACCGCCACCAACCTCGACAAGGCCATCCAGGGTGACCACGCACGCGGCGTCGGCAAGATCCCCGGGCTCATCGCCGCCGCCCGCGCCGGCAAGCTCGACATGGCGCCCACCGTCGAGATCGTGCGCGAGCACGGCGCGACCGCCATCGTCGACGGTGGGCCGAAGGCCTTCGGCCGGCTGGTGTGCAAGTTCGGCATCGACCTCGCCATCGACAAGGCTCGCGAGTTCGGTGTGGGCTTCGTCGGCGCGCGCGGCACCGCCGAGCTGCTCACGCCGTTCATCGCCCGTGCCGTCGATCAGGGCATGGTGGCCATGGCCATGGTCCAGAGCGTGCCGACGGTGGCGCCCCTCGGTGGCACCGTGGCGCTGCTCGGCAACGCGCCCATGGCGTGGGGCGTGCCCACGGCGAA
>JBKJKR010000385.1:0-5840 GCA_046597135.1 Acidimicrobiales bacterium
GCCTTGTCCTTGTACTTCGCCGGAACGTGGGCTTCGAACATGGTGGCCGGTTCGGCGATGTGGTCGTCGACGCTGATGAGGATGAGATCGTCGGCCTGCAACGGGGGCTCCTGGGTCGTCGGGTGACTCGTCGTGGTGACAGGTCGGGTCGGCAAGATCGGATTCCAGCGACTGGATCACCTGGTGATACGCTGAGTCTACCTGCGACTCAGCCTAGAAGGGACACCGATGGCGGTCAAACCTCTCCAGAGCCTGGCGCGGGCCCTGGGGGCCATCGATGCGATCGCCGAGCACCAGCCGGTGGGGCTCAGCGCGTTGGCCCGCGCACTCGACGAGGACAAGAGCGCGCTGCAGCGCGTGCTGGTGACGTTGCACGCCTCGGGCTGGATCCGCCCGGTACCCGGCGAGCTGACCCGCTGGGAGCTCACGTCGCATCCTGCCGTCGTCGCGACGAAGGCCCAACGCCGGTCCGGACTGCTCGATCGGGCGCGGGCCACGATGGACCAGCTGCGCGAGTCCACCGGCGAGTCCGTGGTGCTCGCGGTGCCCGACGCGGGTCAGATCATCACCCTCGACGTGGCCGAGAGTCGACACATCGTGCGGTCGGCGCCGCATCGCGGCATGGCATTGCCCGATGGTGGTGCGGCCGCCCTCGCGATCTTCGCCCAACTGCCTCTCGACGAGGTGCAGGGCTACGGCGGCCCGGTCGACGATGCGGCGTTCGTCGGCGAACTGGCCCGCACCCGCGCCCGTGGCTGGTCGCTCAACGCGGGCGCGGTGTCTGCGGACGCAACGTCCATCGGCGCGGCCGTTCTCGATCCCGCCGGACGGCCCGTGGCCGCGCTCGTGGTGAGCGCACCCACCGAGCGACTCCCCCGGGCCAAGTACGCGGCCATCGGCGCGCTGGTGCAGGCCGCGTCGTTGTCGCTCAGCCGCTGACAACTACTCGCCCGGCGGTCGGTTCGCTCCACGCCCGAGCTTGTTGGGTGATCGCGCCGGTCAGATCGGCAAAATCGCCCAACAAGCGGATGAATCCGGGCGCGGGGAAGGGGCGAGGGGTCAGAAGACGATGACGCCGCGCGCGAGCGAGCCGGCGTGCATGTCGTGCACCGCGTCCTCCCACTGATCGAGGGAGTACGTCTTCGTGACCATCTCGTCGAGCTTGAAGCGGCCGTGCCGGTAGTAGTCGACCACCAGCGGTATGTCGCGGTGCGGCTTCGACTCGCCATAGCGCGCACCGACCAAGCGCCGATCGAGGTGCACCATGTGGTTCACGGGTAGCGCGACCTCGGTGCCCTGCTTCGGTACACCGATCGCGACGGCGGTGCCACCCCACTCGAGCGCGTCGACCGCGGCACGAAGCGCCGTCGGGTGACCGGAGCACTCGAACGCCCAGTCGACGCCACCGGCCGCGAACGGACCCGAGGGTGCAGTGGCGCTGAACGGCAACAGCGAACGGATCTGCGAGACCACGTCGTCACCGGCGAGGACGAAGTCCGTGGCGCCGAACTGCCGGGCCAGCGACTCCTTCGACGCGAGCGTGTCGATCGCGATGATGCGTGAGGCACCGGCGATGACGAGGGCCTGGACGGCGCTGAGCCCGACGCCGCCGATGCCGAACACCGCCGCGTTGTCGCCACGTTGCACGTCGACGCTGTTCCACACCGAACCCGCGCCGGTGAGGATGCCGCAGGCGATGAGGCAGGCCGACGTGAGCGACACCGAGGGATCGATCACCACGGCCTGCGCCTCCTTGATGACGGTGTACTCCACGAGCGTGGAGGTCGCGGCGAAGTTCGAGCACGGCTGGCCGCGGTAGAGGAACGGCTCGGCACGGTTGCCGATGGACTGACGGCATCGCGTCGGCCGACCGGTGTTGCACTGGCGGCACCGACCGCAGCTCGAGATGGTCGAGAGCACGATGTGGTCACCGGGACGCACCGAGGTGACGCCTTCGCCACAGCGTTCGATGATGCCCGCGCCCTCGTGCCCCAGCACGGCCGGTGGCTGCCACGGGATGGTCCCGTCGATCACCGACACGTCGGTGTGGCACAGGCCCGACGCGACGAGCTTCACGAGCACCTCGCCCGGTCCGGGCTCGCGCACCTCGAGCTCGTCGGTCAGCTCGGCATGACCGTCGCCGGTGTAGACGATTCCCCGCATCTTGATCCCCCGTACTTCGAGGGTGCGCCACGCGACGCACCCGCCAACACGTCCTCGTTCAGACGATCCCGTAGAGCCGCGCTGCGTTGTCCCACAAGATGAGCGTGCGGTCGGCCTCGCTCAACGTGGCCAGGCCCGACTCGGCGATGCAGCGCCGCGAGTTCGGCCACGTGCTGTCACCGTGGGGATAGTCCGACGCCCACATCACGTTGCTCGCACCGACGTGTGCCAGCAGCTCGAGACCGAGATGGTCCTCCTCGTAGGTGAGGAACACCTGCCGGCGGAAGTACTCGCGCGGCATCTCGGGCAGGACCACGTCGGTGACCACCGGTCGGTACTTGAGGTGCTCGTGATCGAGTCGTTCGAGCACGTAGGGCACCCACCCCAAGCCGGCTTCGCCGAGCACGACGCGCACGTTCGGGTAGCGCTCGAGCAGCCCCGACAGGATCATGCCGGCGAGCACCTCGTCGAGCTGCAACGGCGCGACGGCCACACCCGCGGTCATGCGCCAGCTCCCCGGCCGCACCTTGATGCTGTGGAGTCCCGAGCCCAGGTGGAAGCTGATCGGTGCGGCGATCTCGTTCGCCGTGGCCCAGAACTGCTCCCATTCGTCCTCGAACGGCGGGATCGGCGCGTCGAACACGCTGAGGACCGCGCCCCGGTGGCCGAGCGATGCGCAGCGCGCCAGTTCGACGCGGGCCGCCTCCGGGTCGTGACTGGGCAGGAGCGCGAGGACCACCAAGCGGTTGGGCGCGACGGCGTTGAACTCTGCGGCCCAATCGTTGTACGCGCGCATGCACTCGGCGCGCAGCACCGGATCGGGAACGGGTAGTCCCAGCGGCGGGCCGTAGACCACATGGCAGTAGACGCCGTCGCGATCCATGTCGGCGAGGCGGTTGAGGGGCTCGCCCGGCCGGAACCCGAGATCGTCGTGGGTGATGAGGCCTTTCGACCGACGGCCGCTCGGCCCGAGCCGGGCGGCGCCGATGCTCCACATCGGGCCCTCCGGCGTGTCGACGACCTGCGGTACCGAATCACGCAGTTGCTTCGGCACACGAGCGGCGAACAGGTCCGGCGGCAGGACGTTGACGTCCATGTGGTCATCAGCCGAGATGATGCGTTCAGGCAGAACGATCGTCACGTTTCCCCCTCGACGCCGGCCGGGACCCCACGCCCCGGCCGACCCGCGGCACGCTACCAAGCAAGCGCTTGACAGGCAAGCGGCACCGCCGCGATACTGCGCCCGGGGGGCGACATGCACGAGCACACCATCGGAACGGCGATCCCGGCGTTCGAACGCCAGAGCGAGTTCGCGCACTGGAACCGCTACGCAGCAGTCAACGACGAGTTCATCGACGTCCACATGAGCGCCGACGCCGCTCGTGCCGCAGGCCAGCCCGACGTGTTCGGCATGGGCAACCTGCGCGTGGCCTACGTGCACAACGCACTGCACGACTGGTTGGGCGATGCCGGCGACATCGCGATGTTCCAGTGCCAGTTCCGGGCACTCAACTTCCTCGGCGACACCTTGCGGGCCATTGCCGTGATCACCGGCGAGTCGACGATCGACGGACAGCGTGCCATCGATCTCGACGTCGGCGTCACCAATCAGAACGGCGACGAGACCATGCCCGGCAAGGCACGCGTCGTGCTGTTCGACGCGGACGGGCCGCGCATGCCCGAGCCGGAACCACGCCGCGAGATCGTGCGCCGCAGCGCCGGCGTGCACCTCGACGACGCCACGCTCGATCACCTGGGCCGGCCGCTCGAGGTCCTGCACTCGCTGCCGGTCGACGCGAACGACATCCGTCGATGGGCCCAGGCGGTGTACTACCCCGCAGCATCACCGGCAGACTTCTTCGACCTCGACATCGCGTCGAAGGGCCCATGGGGTGAGTTCGTCGCGCCGCGCGACTTCAACCCCTACGCGTGGAATCCCGGGTATCACCCCGAGGCCTACCCGTGGATGCGGGGCATGGGCACCGAGCCCGGCGGGCGCGGCCTCAACGGCGGCCAGTGCAGTTGGTACTTCGCGCCGATCCGCGTCGGCGACGTGATCGCCTCCGAGGTCACGTTGATCGACGCCTTCGAGCGCGACGGTCGGCTGGGCACCATGATGTTCCTCGTCGACGAAGCCCGATGGACGAACCAGCGTGGGGAGCTGGTCCGGCTCGGGCAACGCACATCGATCTACTACTGAGATCTACGACCGACGTCGGGGGACGCCATGGGGAGCGACGACGACTTGCTCGGCTCGACGCCGATCGATGTCGGGTCCGCGCTGTTCTCGCTGCACGATCCGCATCGTGGCCACGAGCGCGCCTTCAACCGCTACTACGAGCGCGACCACATGTACAGCGCCGCGTTGCTGGCCCCGTTCACCATCGCCGGCCAGCGATGGGTGGCCACGGGTGAGCTCAAGCGCATGCGGCTTCCCGACACCGGGCCGTTCGGCCCGATCACGGCGGGTTCGTATCTGACGATGTTCTGGATTCAGGCCCGACACCTGGGTTCACAGCAGCAATGGGTGGCCGAACAGATGCGGTCTTTGGTCGAAGCCGGGCGCACCTTCGCCGAGCGTTCCGTGCAGACCGCGACCGCGTACGACCTCGTCGGCAGCTACCGCCGCGACCCTGACGGCGTGCCACCGTTCATGGCGCTCGACCATCGCTACCCGGGGTTCGTGTGGTTGATCGTCGAGCGTGACGCGTCGGTGCCCCTCGAGACGTTCCGCACACACCTGCTCGAGGTGCTCTTCCCCGCGAACCTCGCCTCGACAACAGTGGCGATCGCCACTGCGTTCACGCCTCGGCCGAAGGAACCGTGGTGGCCCGCTGCCGCACCCGAGGTCGAGGGCGTCGGCGCTCGACTCGCCATCGCCGCATTCATCGAGGACGACCCGCGCGCGGTCTGGGACGACGTCTTCGTGCCGCTCGTGGCGACGATCGACGCGACCGGTCTCGGGCGGACATTGCTCGCGGCACCGTTCATCCCGACGCGGCCGGGCACCGACGACTACATCGATGAGTTGTGGTGACCTGACGTGCGCGGCGACCTGGTCTGGCGATCGATCCCCCACCTCGCGCTCGACGCCGCGTCGCGATTCGGTTCGAGCGAGGCGTTCGTCGACCGTGACCTTCGTCTGAGCTTCGAGCGGCTCGCCGACGCCGCGGTGGCGTCGACCCGCGCCGCGATGGCTGCGGGACTGCGGCCCGGTGACCGCGCCGCGATATGGGCGCCGAACTCGCTCGAGTGGACGCTTGCCGCACTCGGCGTGATGGGCGCCGGCGCAACCATCGTGCCGATCAACACCCGCTTCAAAGGTGACGAGGCCGCGTACGTGCTCGAGCGCAGCGGCGCGGTCATGGTCTTCACCGTCGGTGGGTTCCTGGGCATCGACTACGTGGCGATGCTGCGCGCCGCAGGCGCCGCGCACTCGGTTCGCGAGATCGTCGCGATCGATCGCGACCGACCGTCGGGCGACGAACCGACCGACGCCGTCACGTGGGCGGCCCACCTCGAACGTGGCGCGTCAGTCCGCGCGGATAGCGCCACCGACTCGATGCTCGCCGTCGATGGTGAGGACATCGCCGACATCATGTTCACATCGGGCACGACCGGCCGACCGAAGGGCGTGCGCACCACCCACTCGCAGAACCTGCGGGCGTTCACCGACT
>JBKJKR010000409.1:0-3446 GCA_046597135.1 Acidimicrobiales bacterium
CGTCGGGGCCTTCGGGGCCGCCGAACGAGACGACCAACAACGCGTCGTAGGGGGTGGAGGTCGGCTCGGTGATCATGACTGGCAGCTCGGGCAGAACCAGGTCGAGCGGCCACCGACCTCGGCGGTCTGGATGTGGTCGCCGCACCGGTGGCACGGATCGCCACCACGTTTGTAGGCATAGAGGCGCTCGCCCGCGGGCACGCGGGAGAGCTGCGTGCGACCGAGCTCGGCCGGTGCTCGGGTGACGATGCGGTTCAGCCGGACGCCGTTGCGCAGCTGAGCGGCCGATTCGTACCACAGCGCGCGCAGCTCGTCCTCGGTGAGGCCCGCGGCCGGGCGGCGCGGGTCGATGCCGCAGAG
Source organism: Acidimicrobiales bacterium (assembly GCA_046597135.1). GTDB lineage: Bacteria > Actinomycetota > Acidimicrobiia > Acidimicrobiales > WLNW01 > WLNW01. The sequence goes on from JBKJKR010000409.1 coordinate 361, forward strand.
GAAGCAGACCTCGGCGCGGTACACGTTGCCGATGCCGGCGATCACCTGTTGGTCGAGCAGCACGGCGCCGATGGGGGCGCGTTTGGCGCCGCTACGGCGCACGAACTCGTCGACCGATCCGTTGCGGCGCAACGGGTCGGGCCCGATGGTGCCGGCGATGCGGCGGCGCGTGGCTGGATCGACGAGCTCGCACACCATGGGGCCGGTGAGGTCCCACGCGACGGCGCCGTCGACCGGGGACAACCGGAGCCGGGCCTGGGCGCTCGGCGCGCGCTCGAAGGGCGCACGACGGAACTTGCCGATGAGGCCGAGGTGCACCGACAGCACATCGCCGTTGTCCCAATCGAGGAACAGCTGCTTGCCGTAGGCCTCGGCCCGCACGAGGGTGGCGCCGTCGAGCCGTTCGGCGCTGGCCGCGAACCGGCCCTGCGGCGAGGACGCGGCCACGGGGCGGCCGCGGAGGTCGCGACCGAGGTCGCTCGCCAGGCGATGGATGGTGTGTCCTTCAGGCATCGCGGCCAAACGCTACAAGCGGGGCGACAATTGACCGTACCGAACGAGGGTGAGGCCACGACGTGCGCGAACTGACCGCCGAGGAGATCCGGGTGCTCGGGTGCCTGGTCGAGAAGGAAGCCACGACTCCGGACAACTATCCGCTGTCGTCGAACGCCCTCGTCAACGCCTGCAACCAAACTACGAACCGCGACCCGGTGGTGTCCTACTCCGAGCGCCAGGTCGATCAGGTCGTGCTGGCACTTCGCGAGGCGGGTGTGGTGCGCACGGTGCGGGGCGACGGCCAACGGGTCCACAAGCACAAGCACGTGCTGAACGATGCGTGGCGGGTGTCGAGGCCGGAGCTCGCCGTGTTGTGCGTGCTGATGCTGCGTGGTCCCCAGACGGTGAACGAGTTGCGCACCCGCACCGAGCGGTTCGACCTCGGTTCGGACGCCGACGTGATCGACGGCGCGCTGCGCACGCTCGCCGGGCGCGACGAGCCGTTCGTCCGCCTGCTCGAGCGGCGGCCGGGTGAGCGCGAAGCACGCTGGATCCACCTCGTCGGTGGTGAGACCTTGGCCACTGAGCAGGCGGCCGCCTCGTGCCACGGCGAGGAGCCGCGTGGGCGGGCCGGTGCTCGATCCGACGAGGTCGCGGCCGAGGTCGCAGCGCTCGCGCAGCGGCTCGACGACCTGGCGCGTCGGTTCGACGAACTGCTCGGACGGCTCGGCGAGCAGATCGACTGAACGACATCGTGGCGCGATTCCTGGCCGCGGGTTCACCGCCTCGCCACGCGCGTGCGATGATTCGCGGCCGGTACCCGCAGAGCGGTCGGGGTGACCTGGGAGGGTTCACATCATGTCGATCACGACGCGTTGGCGCATCGCCGCCGCGATCCTGTCGATCGGGCTCGTCAGCGCAGCCTGTGGCACGAACGCCGAGCAGCCGTCGGCCACCGGTGGCGCCATCCCTGCGGCGCCTACCACCACCGATCCTCGGATCTACCAAGGCACCGACTTCTACGCCACGCCCGCTCCGGTGGCCGGTGAGATGCACGGTGATCTCGTGTCCTACCAGGAGATCACGCTCCAGGGCCTCACCGGTGCCAAGGCGTGGCGGGTCCTCTACCGATCGGTCTCGGTGAAGGACCAGAAGCCGATCGTCGTGTCGGGCATGGTCATTGCGCCCACCGACGAAGCGGCCGGCCAGCGCCCCATGGTGGCGTGGGCCCACGGCACCGTCGGCTCGGCCGACCTCTGTGCCCCGTCGAAGAGCTTCACGGGCAAGGCGCTCACCAACGACGCGTCCGAGGCCGCGCTGCTCGAGCAGCTCCAGTTCTTCATCCGGCAGGGCTTCGTCGTCGTGGCCACCGACTACGAGGGCCTCGGTACCGAAGGCCCGCACCCGTACCTCGTCGGTGAGAGCGCCGGGCGCAGCGTGCTCGACTCGCTCATCGCCGCTCGTCAGATGAGCCAGCTCAACGCGAGCGACACGGCGGTCATCTACGGCGTCTCCCAGGGCGGCCAGGCCGCACTGTTCGCCGGCGAGCTCGCGACCACCTGGGCCCCCGATATCAAGGTGGCGGGCGCCGTGGCCGCCGCGCCATTCTCCGAGGTCGACCTGCTGCTCCCCATCGCGGCGAGCGTGCCCGACGTCGCGGCCTACTACGTGCTCGGGGTGTACGGCCAGGTCGCCGGCAACAAGAACCTGAACGTGGCCCAGGTCCTCGACCCGGTCGCTGCGTCGCAGGGGTCGCTCGTGGAGAGCCAGTGCCTCGGGCAGCTCCAAAGCACCTACAAGGCGTTGCTCGCGTCGAGCGGCAAGGCCACGTTCATGTCCACGAACCCGCTCACGCTCCCTGACTGGAAGACCCAGCTCACGTCGATCGTGCCCGGCCAGCGCATCACCGGCGCGCCGATCCTCGTCGTGCAGGGCAAGGCCGACACCACGGTCCCGGCGGCGACCACCCAGATCTTGATCAAGCGCATCTGTGGCAAGAACCGCGTGCAGTACATCGAGTACGAAAACACCGGACACGGCGACTCGGTGAAGTCGGGCGACCGTGACATCCGGGCGTTCATCACCAACCGCATCGCCGGCGCGCCGTTCACCCCCGCTTGTTCCTAGGTAGTCCGGCCCGCCCCCGATGGGCCGGACGACTCATCCGACGCGCCGCGGTGCGTCGCTACCCTCGCTGGTCATGACCCGTCGACACCGCAGGCGCGCGTCGGTCGGCCTGTTGGCGGTCATGTTGGCGGCCACTCCGGTGCTCGGCCTGGCCGCCCCGCCGGCGCTGGGCCGGGTGGAGTCGCCCTCGCCGGCCGTCCTCGCCACGGCGGCCGAGGACCAGCTGGCCACCGCGCGGACCCGGCTCGAGGCGGCCGAGGCGCGCCTCGTGGCGCTCGAGCAGGAACGGGCCATCATCGAGGCCGACCACAGCACGCTCGACGCGAACCAGCTCACGCTCGCCCGCCGACTCGAGGCGGCGCTGCGCGACACCCGGCAGTTCGCCGTCGAGGCATACGTGGCCGGTGGTCCGAACTCGTCCATCGGCGAGGTCCTGGCCGCGAACGACGTGGTCGACGCCATCT
>JBKJKR010000502.1:0-3530 GCA_046597135.1 Acidimicrobiales bacterium
GTTCACGGCGACGGTGGCTTCGGCGAGGTCGATCGATGGCATGAGGCGAGGCTACGTGCCCGTTCGCGCCACGGAAAACGTGTGCGCCACAGGGGGTAACGTGAGTCGCATGCCTGATATCGACGACGTCTCGGGGCTTGCCGCGAAGGTCGACCTCCTCCTCGCACACCGCGAGATCGAGCAGAAGATCTTCCGCATGGGTTATGCGCTCGAGGATGGCGACTTCGAGATGGTGGGCGCGTTGTTGCGGCATGCCACGTTCGGCGCCGACATGATCGGACGCAAGGTCTTCACCGGGCAGGCCGAGATCGCCGCCCAGTACGCGCGCACCAACATCACCTACCCGGGCAAGGGGCGGGCCACCCGCGAGATGTACGACAACGTGGTCATCGACATCGATCTCGCCACCGGAACCGCGCGCTCGACCACGATGTACACCGTCGCCCAACAGATCCCCGGCGCCGACGCACCGTTCGCCCTCCTTGTCGCGGGTCGCTACGTGGACGAGTGGGCGTGCATCGACGGCGAGTGGCACTTCACCGACCGGTTCATCGAGGTGCAGTTCAAGAACGATCTGAACAGCCACATGCACACCGGTAGCCAGCCGTACAACTGACGTGGGGCACTGCGGCGACACGATCGACACGATCGACCCGTTCCGCAGGTCGCTCGATTCGTGGGCGGCCTCGTTGCCGCGCGCGCTGCCTTGGCGCGACACGCGCGACCCGTGGGCCATCCTCGTCAGCGAGACCATGCTCCAGCAGACGCAGGTGGCGCGAGTCGTCCCCAAGTACCTCGCGTTCATGGAGCGGTTCCCCGACGTGAGCGCAGTGGCATCGGCCCCGATCGGCTCGATCATCGAGGCGTGGGCCGGACTCGGGTACAACCGCCGGGCCGTGTTCCTCCACGCCGCGGCGACTTCGGTGGTCGACGATCACGCGGGGGTGTTCCCTGCGTCGCTCGCCGAGCTGCTGGCGTTGCCGGGCATCGGGCCGTACACCGCACGAGCCATCTTGGCGTTCGCGTTCGAACACGACGCAGCAGTCCTCGACACGAACGTGGCGCGCGTGCTTGCTCGCCAACACGGACGTTCCCTGCGGGCGCGCGAGGCGCAGGCGCTCGCCGATGCGCTCGTGCCGCCCACGCGTTCGTGGTGGTGGAACCAGGCCATGCTCGATCTGGGAGCGCTCGTGTGCACGAAGCGCAACCCTCGGTGCGCCGCGTGTCCGGTGATGTCGACCTGCGCCTGGCACGGAGTCGGTGTCGATCCGGCGATCGGGTCGGCCGCAGTGAGTGGGCCACAGTCGCGTTTCGTGGGCTCCGATCGACAAGGCCGCGGTCGCCTGGTCGAAGCGCTGCGTCAGGGGCCCGTGCGGCACGACGACCTCGCGCGTGTCATGGGTTGGCCGGACGACGCCGCGCGCGCCCGCCGGGTCGCCGCGAGGCTGGTGGCCGATGGTCTGCTGGCGCAGTCGGGGAGCGTCTATTCGCTCCCATGAGGATGCGTCACGCATGGAGCGAATTCAGTCACAGGCGGTTCACCTTTTCGCGCACCTGTCGTACTGTCCATGGGCTTGTGCCGCGCAGCTGCCATGGTCGCGAGGGTTCATGGCTCACGAGGGGATCCGGTGCTCGAGGTCACGTTCTACGGCGTCCGCGGCTCGACGCCGTGTGCAAGCCCTGCCAACCAGCGCTACGGCGGCAACACTGCGTGTGTCGCGCTCGAAGTCGCGGGCGAACCGCCGATCGTGCTCGACCTCGGCACCGGGCTCCGGTACTGGGGAGAGGCGATGGATCCGTCGTCGGGTCCGTTCATCGGCCACGCGCTGGTCACGCACCTGCATTGGGATCACGTGCAGGGCCTGCCGTTCTTCATGCCCATCAACCGCAAGGGCGCATCCCTGTCGATCTACGGCCCGCCCCACGACGGACTCTCGATCGGTGAGTCGTTCGCGAAGTTCATGCGTCCGCCGTACTTCCCGATCCACTGCAAGGATCTCACGGGCGATGTCCGCTTCGTCGACGTGCTCGACGAGACGTTCGTCGTCGGCAATGCGACCGTGCTCACACGAGCCGTGCCCCACGTCGGCACCACCAACGGCTACCGCATCGAATGGGCCGGTGCATCGGTCGCCTACCTGAGCGATCACCAGCAACCGGTCGGCGACGAGCAGTACGTCGCCCCCGAGGTGCTCGAGCTGTGTCGTGGCGTCGATCTGCTCATCCACGACGCGCAGTACACCCCCGACGAGTTCGCCGAACGCAGCACCTGGGGCCACTGCACGGTGCGCTACGCGATCGAGGTGGCGCGCCAGGCCGCGTGCAAGCGGTTGGCGCTGTTCCACCACGACCCGGGGCACGAGGACGACGAGGTCGACATGCTGGCCGCGGAGGCCAAGGAGTGGGCGGCCGAGCTCGGTGTGCCAGAGGTGTTCGCCGCGTCCGAAGGCATGCGCCTGCAGCTGGGGTGAATCGAACCGCTCGGGTAGCCTTCGCCCTTGCCCCGATGGGGACGTCGTACCTACCGGTACAGAGAGGGAGCAATTCGTGAACTCGCCCACGCCACCGTTCGACGCTGCGCAGTACCGGCAGGTCCTGGGTCACTTCCCGACCGGGGTCACGGTCATCACCGCGATCGACGACGGTGCCCCGGTCGGCCTTGCGGTGGGCTCGTTCTCCTCTCTGTCACTCGACCCGCCGCTCGTGCTGTTCTGCCCGGGCAGCCAGTCGTCGAGCTGGCCGAAGATCCGCGCCGCCGGTTCCTTCTGCGTGAACATCCTCGCGGCTGACCAGGAGCACGTGTGCCGGGTGTTCGCGAGCCGCGAACCCGACAAGTTCGCGTCGATCGGCTGGACCCGCACCAAGCAGACCGGATCACCGCTCATCGAGGGCGTGCTCGCGTGGATCGACTGCGACATCGAGAACGTCATCCCGGGTGGCGATCACGACATCGTCGTCGGTCGCGTCCGCGATCTCGAGTCCGCCGACTCGCGGGGTCCGCTCGTGTTCTACCGCGGTGGCTACGGCCGGTACGAGGTCTGACCGATCGTGCCGATCTATGCCTTGGGCGACGACGTGCCCGACATCGACCCGACCGCGTTCGTGCATCCCGAGGCCGTGCTCATCGGTCGCGTGCGCATCGGCCCGGAGTCCACGGTGTGGGCCCACGCGGTCCTGCGCGGTGACGGTGCCGGCATCGTGATCGGCGCCCGCACCTCGGTGCAGGACGGTGCGGTCCTCCACAACACCGAGAGCTACCGCACGGTCGTCGGCGACAACTGCACGATTGGTCACCTCGCGCATCTCGAAGGCTGCACGGTCGAGGACGGCGCGCTCATCGGCACATCGTCGGTGGTGCTGCACGAGGCTGTCGTGTCGCGCGGTGCGCTGGTGGGTGCCAACGCGGTGGTCACCAATCGCATGGTCGTTCCCCCGAACGCCATGGCGTTGGGCGTGCCCGCCAAGATCCGCCACGACGCGTCGAGCTACGAGCAGAACATGCGCGACGCCGAGAACTACGTGCAGCGTGG
>JBKJKR010000559.1:0-3679 GCA_046597135.1 Acidimicrobiales bacterium
GTTCCGCACGACGACCGATGGGGTCATCCTCTGGATATCGGACTCGGCCGGACCCCTGCTCGGCTGGAACCCGGCCGAGCTGGTCGGGACGCGACTGGATCAAAGGATCCACCCCGACGACCCGCCGCTGGCTGCTCGTCACGACGCCGAGACACGACGCTGGATCCACCGGTTCCGCCACCTCGATGGTGGGTGGCCGTGGATGGAGACCACCTATGGCGTCGTCGTCGACGCAGCGAGCGGTCGCGACGAGTTGCGAGGCGTCAGCCGCAACGTCACGGACCGCGTCGACGCCGAGCACCAGCTGGCCGAGAACGAGGCCCGCTACCGCCGGTTGGTGAACCTCACCGGCGAGGCCGTGCTCGCCTGCGACGCCGACGACACGATCGTCTTCGTGAACCCGGCACTGGCCGCCGTGGCCGAGCGCAGCGTGGCGGAGCTCGTCGGTATGCGGTTCGAGGATCTGGTGCATCCCGATGACAACGAGACGTTCCGGCGTCGGCGCAGCGTGCCTCAGGATGGCCGCACCGACGCCTACGAGATCCGACTGCGCGGCGCGAAGGGCCGGGCCGTGTGGGTCGTCGTGAACGCGGCCGAGATGTTCGAGTTCGGTCGCAGCACCGGATGGGTGGCCCGGCTCACCGACATCTCCGCTCGGCGCGAGGCCGAGCAGAACCTGGCCGCAGCGGAACTGCGCTACCAGACGTGGCACGAGATGTGGCCGATCGGGCTCTTCCGGGCCAACTCCCACGGCGACATCGTGTACGTGAACTCCAAGTGGCGTGAGATCGTCGGGTGGCCCGCAGACCGTGAGGAGGTGCCGACCTGGAGCGCGATCATCCACCCCGACGACTTCGAGGCCGCCATGGGGCCGCTGAGGCATTGCCTCGAGACCGGTGCCGACTTCGAGGAGGACTTCCGGCTGCTCACTCCCGGTCGGCGCGTCCGCTGGGTCACGGTGCGTTCGGAGCCGATCGAGGTGGCCGACGAGACGACCGGCGGCCGGCTCGGCACCATGGAGGACGTCAGCGAGCGGCGCTCGGTGCAGGAGGCGCTCCGTCGCAGCGAGGAGCTGTACCGCTCGGTGATCGAGGCGATGACCGAAGGCGTGGTGATCGAAACTTCGCAGGGCGTGGTCGTCGAGGCGAACCGAGCGGCCCGAACCCTGGTCGGCACCCGTTCCGGCGATCTACGCGAAGTGGCCGTGATCCGCGAAGACGGTTCGTTGCTCCCTCCCGACGAGCTCCCGATTGCCGTCGCGCTGCGCACTGCGGCACCGTGCAACGGTGTCTCGCTCGGCATCCGCGATGAACTGCAGGGCGAACGATGGTTGAACGTCAGCGCCCAACCGCTCTGGCGGGACGAGGACGGTCCGCCATGGGCTGCCGTCTGCACCTTCCGCGACGTCACGGCGCGGCGAAAGGTCGACCAGCTCAAGAACGAGTTCATCTCGGTCGTGAGCCACGAGATGCGCACGCCACTCACCTCGATCAAGGGCTCGCTCGGGCTCGTCTCGTCGGGTGCCACCGGACTGCTCGGCGAGACGGCGCAGCAGATGGTCGACATCGCACTCAAGAACACCGACTGGATCATCAGGCTCGTCAACGACATGCTCGATCTCGAGCGCATCGAGTCGGGACGAAGCGAATCGGTCCGGGCCCACGCCGACCTCACGGAGCTGGTGTCCATCGGCGTCGCGAGCATGCGCCAACCCGCGGATCGCGACGGGGTCCGCATCGTCAACGAGGTGGGCTCGGACGAGATGGCGGTGGTCGTGCACAGTGACCGCATCGTCCAGACCATGATGAACCTGCTGTCGAACGCGATCAAGTTCTCGGGGCGCGGCGCCGTGATCCGCGTGACCATGAGCGACCTGATCGACCGCGAGGGGATCGACGTGGTCGCAGTGCGCGTGATCGACAACGGCCGCGGCGTTCCGCCGGATCGCGTCGACGACATCTTCGAGCGGTTCCACCAGGTCGATGCCAGCGACTCGCGCGACAAGGGAGGAACCGGGCTCGGCCTGGCGATCTGCAAGACGATCGTCGAAGAGCACGGCGGCCGGATCTGGGTCGAAGAGACGCCGGGTGGCGGGGCGACGTTCGCGTTCACCTTGCCCGTTGCCGCGACCGCCGGTCAGAAGCCGCGCGGGGAGCCGTTCGAACAGGGCCACGAACCACATCGGAGGCAATGATGCACGTGCTGATCGTGGACGACGACGAGGACATCCGCGTGGTGGCCCGCATGGCGTTGGAGCTCATCTGCGGTTGGGAGGTCTCCGACGTGTCATCAGGGACCTCCGCCGTGGAACGGGCGGCCGGCATCGCGCCCGTTGTGATCCTGCTCGACGCGATGATGCCCGGCCTCGACGGTCTCTCGACGCTCCGCGTGCTCACCGAGGATCCGGCCACCACGCACATCCCGGTCATCTTCCTCTCGGCGAAGGCCCAGTCGGGTGAGCGTCGCGAGCTCCTCGACAGCATGGCGCGCGGGTTGATCCCGAAACCGTTCGATCCGCTGCAGCTCGGCACCGAGATCGAAGCGATCCTCGCCGCGACGACCTGTTGACCGAGGAGCGCGCTACCGCGCGATCGCCGAAGGTTCGGCGGTCAGCATCCGCTGGAGTTGATCGACGAGCGACATGAGGTCGTGCGCGACGGTCGCGGTCGTCGACACATCGTGGGGCGTCGGCGGCGACGCGAGCAGATCCTCGACGGCGCCGGCCAGCACCGAAGCATCGCGGCGGCCGTACATGCCGAGCCGGCCGCGCAACTGATGTGCAGCGGCTCGCGCCTCGGATCGTTCGCCCAAGGCGGCGTCGACGTCGAATGCGATCGTGGACCGCATCCACACGAGCTTGGCACATGCTTCGTCGCGCACGAGCGGCCAACGCGCTTCGAGCAGCCGGTCCAGTGCGTCGCTCATGGCTCGGCCGCGACGCGCGCGGTAGGGAGCGTGAAGCACATGGTGGTGCCGCCGCCCTCGGGGCCGTCCTCGATCCAGATCCGCCCACCGTGCAGTGACACGGCACGATGGCACAGGGTGAGGCCGAGACCGATGCCGTCGCCCGACTTGCTGATGCGTTCGAACATCGCGAACACCTGCGCGCGGTAGCGGGGTTCGATCCCGACACCGTTGTCGACGATCTTGACCAAAACCATGTCATCGCCGGCCGGCTCCGAGGAGATGACGATCTGCAGCGGGCGTTTCGATCGGTACTTCACCGAGTTCCGCACGACGTTCATCAGGATGCTGCGCAGCAGCACCGGGTGGACGTGCACGACCTCGTCGCCCACGACGTCGACCTCGGCGTCGCACGCCCACAGGTCGGCGTCCATGTCGGCCAGCACGTCGTTCGCGACCGAGGTGATCCGCTCGTCGCGGAACTCGCCGGAGATCGACAGGTCACGTACGTGGGCGTACTCGAACAAGCCCTCGAGCATCATCTCGATGCGGCTCAGACAACCTTCGAGGGCTTCGCCGAGCGTGCTGGTCGCCGGGTCGGCGCTGTGGGTCTGTGAGCCGATCATGCGGCCGACCAAGACGCGTGCGGTGCGCACCGGTGAGCGCAGGTCGTGCGACGCGATGGTCGCGTACTCCTCGAGCTGTCGGTTCGACTCCGCGAGTTGGCGGTTCGATTCCTCGAGCGCCTCGAGCGTGGACCGCAGCTGCTGCTGGC
>JBKJKR010000575.1:0-3891 GCA_046597135.1 Acidimicrobiales bacterium
CACGGCGTCGCTCGGCGGGCTCCTGCCGTCGTCATCGGCCTACTCGGCGAGCAAGGCCGCTGTGGTGTCCTACACCGAGATCCTGCGCGCGGACCTCGCGACCGACAACATCGGCGTGTCGTGCTTGTGCCCCGGCGCGGTGCGCACTGATCTCGCGTCGTGTGACCGTCTGCGTCCCGAAGCCCTCGCCGATGCGGGCAACAGCTCGGCTGCCCTCGCCGCGTCGATCGAAGCCGGCATCTCGGGCGACGAGGCCGGCGAGATCGCGGTTCGGGGCATCACGCGCAACGCCGCGTTCATCTTCACCGACACGACCCACCGTGCCGCGGTGCAGGCCCGATTCGATCGCATCCTCGACGCCATGACCGCGGACTGACCGACCACATGGCGGAGCGATGACGAGCCCGGCGAGTCGGGGTGAAAACGGTCTCGCTGCCGTACGCCTATGGAACGGTTAGGCCATATCCGTTCCTTGGAGACGTAGAAAAGAGCGGTTGTCGAAACGGCGACATCCGCCCACGCCCGGTCGGGAGCATCTGTCCGTTCGCCGGACAGCAGCGGCCGCGCGTTGCGCGTACTCACGAGACCGAGGTCGTTCGTCGGTTGCTCCGCCACAGCTCAGACCGAGGCGGCTTTGCCGAGGTGGACAGGAACGCGGCGGTCGTCTTCGTCAAAGACGGCCACCAGTTCCAGACGGGCACCGAGGGCTTCGAGGTACTGGCGAAGGGTCGAAACCCGAACGTCCTCGGAGTGCTCGAGCTTGGAGATCGCCCCCTGGGTGACATCTAGACGACCTGCGAGCTCAGCCTGGCTGATCGCCTCGCCGTGGCGAAGCTCGTACAGGCCGATCTCCTCGAGGGTCTCCGCCCGCAGAAGCGTCATCCGCTCGAGAGCGCCGGGTTTCGCTTCAACCTGGTCGCGGAGTTCAGCGAACTTGGTTCGTGCCATCAGAGCAATCCTTCCTCTCCGAGTTCCCGCAGGTACTCGTCGTACAGGTCATCAGCGAGCGGGACAGCCCACTCGTACCAGTCGTTCCATTCACCGCTCTTGTCACCGCCGAGGAGCAGGATCGCCTGACGCCGCGGGTCGAAGCTGAACAACACCCGCAGCACTCCTCCCTTGGCCGCCCGCAACTCCTTCATCGATTGGTGCCTCGACGCGTGGATCCGGTCGACGACTGGTCGACCGAGGTCAGGCCCTCGTTCGGCGAGCAACCCGACGCGATCGGCGATCGCTTCTCGCTGCGCGTCGGTGAGGGTCTCCCACCAGCCGACGAACTGATCGGTGACCTCGACCTCCCACACTCGACCACTATGACTCATTCCTCATTATGAGTCAAGACTCATGTTGCCGAGGGCGTCGCCGAAGCGGCTCGACTGCTGCGACCGGCCGACGCGCAGGCCAAGCGGGATCATCACGCCGACGGCCACGACACCGGCGACCAGCGTGTGGCGCAACGACCCGATGCCCACCTCGGACGCGATCAACGTGATGGCGAGCGCCGTGCCGAACGTGGAGCCGATGCGTTGCGCCATCGAGTTGAGCGCGCTGCCGAACGCGTGCTGATCGGGCGGCAAGCCGCGCAGCGTGAGCGACGCGAGCGTCGGCACTGCGAGACCACTCGTCGCGCCCAACAGCGTCGAACCGATCACCACCGCCAATAGTGACTCGGTCTCGCTGATCGCGAACCACAGGAACACGAAACTCAGGATCTGCCCGACCGAGCTCGCCAGCACGAACGGTCGAGGACCGACCCGGTCCGCAACGCGGCTCGTCCCGAACGCGACCATGCCGCTCACGAGCGACACCGGGATCGACGCGATGCCGGCCCGGGCCGCGGACCAGTCCCACTCGTTCACGGTGTGCTGCACGAGTGCCCAGTACACGGCGAAGAACCCGAGGTTCTGGACGAACATGCCGAACGCGCCGATCGTCACTCGCGGCGAGCGCAAGAGGTCGAGGTGCACGAGCGGCCTGGCGGTGCGCTGACAGCGCAACACGAACAGCGCGCCGATCACCACGCCGACCGCGACGCAACCGAGCGTCTTCGCGCCGAGCCAACCCCAACCCGGATCGGTCTTTCGTTGCACGACCGCGAACGTGATCGCGGACGTCGCCGCGATCATCAACGCCGCACCCACGAGATCGGGCAACCGTTTCGTGCGATCGCGCGCGGTCTCGCGCAACACGAACGGACCGAACGCGAGGGTCACCGCGCACAACGGCAAGTTGATCCAGAACGCCCATCGCCAACCCAGATGGTCGATGAGCACCCCGCCGAGCGACGGCCCGACCGACGACGCGATCCCGCCCGAGATCGACCAGATGCTGATCGCGAACACGATCCGTTCCGGCGGGAACACCGACACCAACAGCGCCATGCCCGCCGGACCGAACGACGCCGCACCGAGCGCCATGATCGTGCGCCCCACCATGATCCACGCGGGCGACGGAGCGAGCGCGCCCACGACCGAGCCGACCGTGAACAGCGCGGCGCCGACCAACATCATCCGCTTGCGACCCAACCGGTCGGCGAGCACACCGCACGGCACGATGACCGCGGCGCTCACGATGGTGAACAGGTTGTTGATCCACGACAGCTGAGCGACCGACGCACCCGGGAAGTCGGCCCGGATCGCGGGGAACGCCACGATCATGATCGACAGCGCGAGCCCGCTGAGGCCGGTGGTGGTGATGACCATGGCCAACACCCAGTTCGCGCCCGAACCCGATGCGTCCTGTCGACCCCTCCCCATCACCATTGGCGCCGACAGTACGCCGCCGGGATTCAAGCTCGCGAGCCCGGGCGTGGCCGCGCCGGGATTCACGATGGTTCCTTCCTGTCGAATGTCTCACCGACTCCCATGCGCATGGTGCGACACTTGTTGCATGCGCACCGTGGCAGCCCGAGAGCTCCGAGAGCAGACCGATTCGTTACTTGAGCGAGTCGCCGGCGGCGAACAAATCGCGATCACCGTCGACGGCCGCCCGGTCGCCGTCCTCGCCCCACTTCCCCGTCGCACCCTATGGATGAAACGCGAGCTGTTTCTCCACCGGTTCGCGGCACACCGGGCCGACCCCGCGCTACGCGACGAGCTCACCGCCCTCGCGCCCGACACCACCGACGACCTCCCGCGGTGACCAGCCGCGCCGTCGTCGACAACGTCGATCCCTATCGCTGATGACACCAATCCCTCACCAGCGCAACGCAGCGCGCGGTCCGTCCGCCTCAGTGACCCACACTGCGTAGGAAACCGAGTTTCAGGGAACAGGAGCTGGATGACGTTGACAGAGCGGTTCGATGCCTTTCAACGTCGCAACCCGAAGGTGGGGTTCCCCATCGGGGTCATCTACAAGTTCGGCGAGGACCAGGGCCCGTACCTCGCGGCGCTGATCACCTACTACGGCTTCTTGTCGCTGTTCCCGCTGCTGTTGTTGCTCACGTCGGTCCTCGGTTTCGTGCTCGACGGCCGCCCCGAGCTCCAACAACAGATCCTCGACTCGACGCTCAGTCAGTTCCCCGTTATCGGTGAGGAGCTCGCCAAGCCGCAGGGGCTGCAGGGCAGCGTCGGCGCGATCATCGTCGGCGGTCTCGTCGCGGTGTACGGCGCCCTCGGCGTCGCCCAGGCGATCCAGAACGCGATGTACGTGACCTGGTCGGTGCCCCGCAATCGCCGACCGAACCCCCTCCGGGCACGCCTGCGAAGTCTGCGTCTCATCGCCGTTGCCGGGGTCAGCGTCGTGGCCACGACGATCCTGTCGGCCGCCGGATCGAACGCCCGAGCGGTCGGTGCCGACCTCGGTATCTGGAACACGGTTGTCGCGATCGCGCTGTCGATCCTCGTCAACGTGGCCGTGTTCATCGTGACATTCAGGATCTTCCGCCCCAGC
>JBKJKR010000479.1:0-3042 GCA_046597135.1 Acidimicrobiales bacterium
CTCAACCGCGCCGTCGTCCAACCCGATCCGGTCGTGGCGCTCGGGCTTGCCGCGAGCACCATGGAAGCGGCCGCCGACGCCGAGTCGCGCGAGGACATGTTCCTGCGCCTCGAAGCCGCCGGCGTCATGCTGCGGCTCGACACCGATGTCGTTCCCACCATGGCCAAGACCCCGACCCTCGGCGCCTGGGAGCTCGATCTGCTCCGGTCCGTCGAGAACGTTGTCCGCCTCGGCCACATCAGGCACGTGACCCGCCGCGAGATCGTCCTCGACCACGGCTCGGTGCCACTGGAGCCCGGCGCGCTGATCGTGCACTGCGCGGCGTCCGGTTTGCAGTACCCGCCGCTGGTACCGATCTGGGGGCCGGACAAGATCCGGCTCCAGACGATCCGAGTCGGCTTCCCCTGCTTCTGCGCAGCGCTTGCCGGCTATGTCGAGGCCACCCGCGACGACGACGGTGAACGCAACCGGCTGTGCCCGCCCAACACCCTCCCCGACAACCCCGTCAACTGGGCGCAGATGCAGGTTCGTGGGACGGCCGCGGCGCGCACCTACGGCGCCGAGCCAGATATCGCGGCCTGGGCCAACGGCTGCGCACTCAACCCGGCGCGCATCAGACCCGACCGACGCGACGATCCAATGGTGTTGGCGGCCGCGGCGCGGTTGGCGAGCAGTGCCGAACGCGGCCTGGTTCGCATGGCCGAGCTCGCACGCGAGCCGTAGTCGCGCATCGACAGGCTCGAGAAACCACCCCGAAATGCAAACCGCCCGAACCCTGAGGAGGGTTCGGGCCGTTCGGGATCACTCTGAGCGCCGGGTGGGATTTGAACCCACGAAGCTTTCGCAACGGCTTTGCAGGCCGCTCCCTTTGGCCACTCGGGCACCGACGCAAGACTGGAGAGGATAGCCCGCCTGCTACGCAGCTCCGCAGCCATGACGCGGTGTGCGAGAGTGGCTCGATGAACACCGACGCCGGCCGTACACCCCTCGACCTCCTGGGCCGCCTGTCCTCCGACGAGCAGGTTCTGGCCCCGGGCATGCGCCTGGTCGAGTCCTACACCATGCAGGGCATGCTCAAGCTCCTGTGGCACGGTGACCCCTCGGCCGAAGAGGTCGTGCTGCTGTGCCCGGGCGGCATGGGCGGTTTCCTCGGCCCGGCGCACGGGCTCTACCTGCACATCGGCCGCGAGCTGGCCCGCAGCGGGATGGGCGTCATCGGCGTCGACTATCGACGCCCCGACAAGCTCGACCTGTCGCTGCTCGATGTGGCGGCCAGCGCCGACTGGGCGATGCGCCAAGGTGCCCGCCGCTTCGTGTGCGTCGGTCACTCGTTCGGTGGCGCAGTGGCCGTCCAGGCGGGCACCACGTTGCACGGGTTCTGCGCCGGCGTGCTCACGCTCGCGACCCAGAGCGCAGGCTGCGAAGTGGCCGAGCTGTTGGGCGACACGCCGCTGCTGCTGGTGCACGGCGAACGCGACGAGATCCTTTCCCCCAACGACTCCGCCATGGTGCGGGCCATCGCCGGCCACGGCGACCTCGTGGTCTACCCGAACGCCGGCCACGGGTTGAACGAGGTGCACCTCGAGGTGCGCAAGCTGCTCCTCGACTGGATCCCGGCGCGCTTCGCCGAGCGACGCGCCCGCGACGCGTGAGGCGGACGCGGACGCGTTGACGAATCGGGTCAGTCGGCGTCGCGCGCGGTGTCGACGTTCGCGCAACGGCGGGCGATGTCGCAGTCGTCGCGCATCTGCTGGATGAGTGCGTCGACGCCGTCGAAACGGACCTGGCCACGGATGTGATGGGTGAGCAGCACTTCGATCTGCTGGCCGTAGAGGTCGCCATCGAAATCGAGCAGGTGCGCCTCGCAGAGCTCGAAGCCTTCGGCGTAGAAGGTGGGGCGACGGCCGACGGAAACGGCCGAGCCGTGGCGCGACCGGTCGGCCAGCGTGACCACGCCGGCGTAGACGCCCTCGTCAGGGAAGGCCGCGTGGCGCGCGACGGCGATGTTCGCGGTGGGCATGCCGAGTGTTCGGCCGCGTTGGTCGCCGCGCTCGACGACGCCGGTGATGAGGAACGGGGCGATCGGTGTCGCGGACACGTTGCTCACCGGGGCAGCACCAACGCCGGCAACGGGTGCCGGTAGAGCGCGGCGGCGTTCTCGCTGCACATGGCCCGCAACTCGCTGGTAGGGATGTGGCCCCAGTACTTCTCGATGACGAGCTGCGTGTCGGGCCACGTGCCGTCGCCGTGCGGGTAGTCGCACTCCACCATGATGTTCTCGACGCCGATGCGATGACGGGTTTCGATGGTCGACGGATCGTCGAGCGTGCAGAACCAGAAGTTTCGCTTGAGCACGTCGGCCGGGCGGACCTCCCAGCCGAGGCCGTACCCCGAGCGATCGACGATGTTGTCGAGCCGGTCGAGCAGCATCGCCACCCAGCCGATGCCCCCTTCGCTCATCGCGATCTTGAGTGAGGGGTAGTGCAGGCCATAGCCCGACCACAGCCACTCGGCACAGGCGCCGAGGCTGAGCTGACCGAAGAGCGTGGCGCCCAACTGCAACGACGGAGCGCCGGGAGGGGCCTGGGCGACGCCGGAGGAACCGACGTGGAGGCAGATGACGGTCCCGGTCTCGTCGCACGCCTCGATGATGGGGTCCCAGTGGGACCGATCGAATATCGACGGGAGCCCGACCATGTGGGGCCGTTCGGGCAGCGACACCGCGGTGAAGCCCCGCGCCGCGTTGCGCCGGATCTCGTCGGCGGCCACCTGCGGATCGGCCAAGAACGCGATGCCGCACGCGATGATGCGATCGGGGTGCGGGGACTTCCATTCCTCGAAGATCCAGTCGTTCCAGGCCCGGATGCACGCCTGGCCGAGCTCGGGATCGGAGGCGTTGTAGAAGAAGCGGCCGCTGAAGCCCGAGATCTGCGACGGGAAGTTGAGCGACGCCCACATCCCGTTGATGTCCATGTCCCGGATGCGAGCCTCGATGTCGAAGCACCCCGGCCGCATCTGCTCGAAGCGGAACGGCTCGAGCTT
>JBKJKR010000110.1:0-4745 GCA_046597135.1 Acidimicrobiales bacterium
CGCGGAGCGTTCCCCCTCCCGCACCCCCTCCGCCTTCGGCGCCCGAGCCTGCGTCGGCGCTCGTAGCGCCGAGCTACTTGCTCGGTCGGTGCCACCCCCCGGCGGCGCAGAAGGAACGAGCGCGGCCGGAGGCCGCTCAGGACAGCTCGCCCGAACGGAGCGCAGCGAGTGAGGGCGAAGGGGCCAATCCCGCGCGGACGAACGAAAAGAGCTCTCGGCGCAGCCGGGCGAGCGAGGCGACGCCTTGAGGGATCTCGAGCGCTCGCTGCGCGCCGATGTCGGTGGCCACGCCGACGACGGCGCTGTAGACGAACAGCAGGATGAGCCGGGTGTCGCTGCGGCGGATCGTGCCGGCCTCCATCTCCTCGGCGAGGAACGAGGCCGCCCGGTCGAACAGTGGCCGGAGTCGGCCGCCCAGGTCGATCGCCGCTGCGTCGCCGAGCCGGGTGACCTCGCGGAGCATGCCGAGCAGTTCCGGTCGGCGCACCGCGAAGCGGAACACGGCCCGCATGACCGCGTCGACCCGATCGAGGCCGGGCCCGGCGTCGCTCAGCGCGGCATCGAGCGCCAAGTGGAGCTCCTCTGCGCCACGGGCGATGGCCGCGTCGAGCAGCGCCTGCTTCGACGGGTACCAGTACAGAACGGTCTGCTTGCGCACCCCGAGCGCTGCGGCGATGGCGTCGAGCGACGTGGCCTCGTAGCCACGCGTGCCGAACTGTCCGAGGGCTTCGTCGAGGATGCGGTCACCGGTGCGCGCCACGACTCGATCGTACCGGTCGTGGACAGGCTGTCTACCATTTGGTAGACAACGGGGGTGATCTCGGCCACCCTTGCGGGCAAGCGCATCGCCGTGACCGGCTCCACCGGCTTCCTCGGCACGGCCCTGGTCGAGCGCCTCCTGCGGTGCGTCCCCGATGCCGAGCTGGTCCTGCTGGTCCGGCCGGGTCGGCGCGGCGCCGACGATCGCGTGCGCCGCGAGGTGCTGAAGAACGACTGCTTCGACCGGCTGCGTCGTGAGCTCGGCGGCCAGAAGCCGTTCGACGCGCTGGCGGCGTCCCGCATTCGCGGCATCGCCGGCGACGTGTCGGTCGACGGGCTCGCACTCGATGACGCCGGGCGAGCGCTGCTCGCATCGTGCGACATCGTCATCCACTCCGCGGCGACCGTGTCGTTCGATTCGCCGCTCGACACCGCGGTCGAGGTGAACCTTCTCGGACCTGTGCGCATCGCCGCCGAGCTGCAACGCCTCGGCGTGGCGCCGCACCTGGTGGCGGTGTCCACCTGCTACGTGGCCGGCAGCCGCCGCGGTGAAGCGCCCGAGGAGCTGGTCGAGGACAGCCCGTTCTTCGTCGACGTCGACTGGCGTCGCGAGGTCGATGCGGCGCGCCGGGCGCGCCAAGACGCCGAGGCCCACTCACGTTCGCCCGAACGACTCGTCGAATTCCGGGCGAAAGCGCGCCACGAACTTGGCGCCGCCGGCACACCGCTGCTGGCCGAGAAGACCGAAGCGTTGCGCGTGCAGTCCGTCACCGACCGCATGGTCGAATCGGGCCGCGCTCGTGCGACATCGCTCGGCTTCCCCGACGCCTACGCCTACACCAAAGCGGTGGGCGAACGAGCGCTCTGCGAGACACGCGGCACCGTCCCCGTGTCGATCGTGCGGCCGTCGATCATCGAGTCCGCATGGTCAGAACCGGTGCCCGGGTGGATCCGCGGCTTCCGCATGGCCGAGCCGGTCATCGTGTCCTACGCACGAGGGTTGCTCAACGAGTTCCCCGGGGTGCCCGAAGGCATCATCGACGTCATTCCCGTCGATCACGTTGTAGCGGCGATCATCGCCGTCGCCGCACGCGGACCGCTCCCCGACCCGAAGCCCGACGTCACGCAGGTCGCGTCCGGCTCGGTCAACCCGCTGCGCTACCGCCGGCTCGTCGACCTCGTGCGCGACTGGTTCACCGAGAACCCGATCTATGACGACCGCGGGCAGGCCATCGCCGTGCCCGACTGGTCGTTCCCCGGACGCGGGCGGGTGCAACGCCAACTCGACCGGGCGAAGACCAGCATCGAGCGGGCCGAGAAGGTCCTGAGCGCGCTGCCGCTGCGTGGTCGCCAGGCGGCCTTGCACGCGACCCTCGAAGAGAAGCGGTCGCTCGTCGAACGCGCCGAGGGCTACGTCAAGCTCTACGGCGCGTACGCAGAATGCGAGGCGCTGTACGGCCTCGACCGACTGCTCGGTCTTTGGGAATCGCTCGACGCCGACGACCACGC
This sequence comes from Acidimicrobiales bacterium, assembly GCA_046597135.1. Classification (GTDB taxonomy): domain Bacteria; phylum Actinomycetota; class Acidimicrobiia; order Acidimicrobiales; family WLNW01; genus WLNW01. The sequence continues at coordinate 2,269 of JBKJKR010000110.1, forward strand.
ATCGTTCGCGTTCGACCCGCGCATCATCGACTGGGACCACTACGTCCGCAACGTGCACCTCCCCACCGTCGTCATCCAGGCGCGCGTCAAGACCACGCCGGGCGCCAAGCTCGGCCCGTCTCGCTCCGAGCGCTTGCGCAAACAGGTGCTCGACCCGTCGAGGCAGCTCGCGGCGTTCGATCTCGAGAACACCCTCATCGCGTCAAACGTGGTCGCGTCGTACTCGTGGATCGCCACCCGCCGACTTCCCCGCGAGGACCGCGTGCGGTTCGTGCTGAAGACCCTTGTCGAAGCCCCCGGTCTGCTGGCGCTCGACAAGCGCGACCGCAGCGACTTCCTCCGCCACTTCTATCGCCGCTACGACCACGCGCCGATCGCGCAGATGGAAGCCGACGCCGCCGAACTGTTCAGCGACGTCATCCTCACCAAGTCGTTCCCGGCTGCGATCCGTCGGGTGCGCGAGCACCGTGCGCTCGGCCATCGCACCGTGCTCATCACCGGGGCGCTCGACTTCCTCGTGAAGCCGCTCGCACCGTTGTTCGACGACATCATCGCCGCCGAGCTCGGCCAACGCCGCGACGGAACCTACGACGGCATGATGACCTCGGTCCCGCCGACCGGTGAGACCCGTGCCTACGCACTCGAAGCGTATGCAAAGGCTCACGGCCTCTCCCTCGCCGAGAGCGTGGCCTATGCCGACTCGTCGAGCGACCTGCCCATGCTCGAAGCGGTCGGCTTCCCGGTCGCGGTCAACCCCGAGACCCGCCTCGCGTCGATCGCCCGCAAGCGCGGCTGGCTCATCGAGGACTTCCGAAAGTCGGCGGGTGCCCCGAGCAAGTTGCTGCCGATCGCGCCGCCGCGCCACGGGGCGATCGCATGAGGAGCCCCGCTGATGACATAGGGGCGATCGCATGAAGGCGTTGCGCTTCGAGCGCAAGATCGCCAAGTTCGCCGCGGCGGCCATTGCCGGCCGCGTGGTGCCGGGCCGCGGCGCGAAGCACGGCCCGTTGCAGCTCGACGACGTCGACGTCCCGAGGTTCCCCGACACCGACTGGGTGCGGTTGCGGCCGCGGCTGGCCGGTATCTGCGGCAGTGATCTCGCCACCATCGACGGCGCGTCCTCGCGCTACTTCGAACCCATCGTCTCGTTCCCGTTCGTGATGGGCCACGAGGTGGTGGGCGACCTCGACGATGGCACTCGTGCTGTGCTGATCCCAGTGCTGCACTGCGCCACACGAGGCATCGCGTCGGTCTGCGACTCGTGCGCCCGGGGCGCGATCAACCTCTGCGAGCGCATCGCGTTCGGCCACCTCGAGCCCGGGCTGCAGAGCGGGTTCTGCGAGTCCACCGGCGGCGGCTGGTCGTTGGCCATGGTGGCGCACCCGTCGCAGTTGCTGGCTGTCCCCGACGACGTGTCCGACGAAGCGGCGGTGCTCATCGAGCCCATGGCCTGTGCCGTGCACGCGGCGCGCGCCATCGCCACCGACGACATCGCGTTCATCGGTGCCGGTGCGCTCGGGCTGCTCACGCTGGCGGCCACCCGAGCGCTGCGTCCCGATGCACGCATCGCCATCACGGCGAAGTACCCCGAGCAGCGCGCCCTGGCCAAGGCGCTCGGCGCCGACCAGGTCATCGCACCCAACGAGCTCACCCGCACCCTGCGCAGCACCACGGGCTCCTTGGTCGTCGGCGACTACCTCACCGGTGGTGTCAGCACCATCGTCGACTGCGTCGGCAGCGAAGCGTCGCTCACCGACGCGCTGCGCGTGGTCGCACCGGGTGGCACGGTGCTCGTGGTGGGAATGCCCGGGCACACGTCGCTCGACCTCACCGCCCTCTGGCATCGCGAGAGCGCGCTCAAGGGCTGCTACGCGTACACACGCGACGACTTCGACACCGCCCTCGAACTGGTGCGCCGGCTCGACCTCGGTCGTCTCGTCAGCGCCACCTACCCCCTGCACCGCTACGAAGAGGCGATCGAGCACGCGGCCAACGCCGGCCCGCGTGGCGCAGTCAAGATCGCCTTCGACATGCGCAACGAGAAACAACGGGACGATCTCTGATGGCTACGAGCAAACGTGCCCCACGACCCGGCTTCGTGCTGGACGTCGACAAGTCGACCCCACCGATCGTGTTCCACCACGGTGAAGGCTTCCGCCTCGAGAAGCTGCCGGCAGGCCGAACCCGCGTGCTGTACCCCGCCGACCCGCTCGTCGGTCTGCCCGACCCCGACGGCGCCATCCGCGACGCACTCCTCCACCCGATCGATTGCGACCCGCTGCCTTCGCTGCTGCGTCCGGGCATGAAGCTGACCATTGCGTTCGACGACATCTCGTTGCCGCTGCCGCCGATGCGCAAGCCCGACATCCGCCAACGCGTGATCGAAGCTGTGCTCGACATGGCCGCCGAAGCAGGCGTCGACGACGTCCACCTCATCGCCGCGCTCGCGCTGCACCGCCGCATGACCGAAGCCGAGT
>JBKJKR010000428.1:0-3176 GCA_046597135.1 Acidimicrobiales bacterium
CGGCGGCACCGAGACCACCACGCACCTCATCGGCAACCTCTTCGCCAACCTGTGCGGCACCCCCGGCGCGTATGAGCAGGTGCGCGCCGACCGCACGTTGGTCGCCGCCGCAGTCGAGGAGACGTTGCGCATCGCGGGGCCCGTGCAGATCCTGTTCCGAGTGCCGGGCGAGGCCACCGAGATCGCCGGCTGTCCCATACCGAAGGACGCGACGGTCGCGCTCGGCTACGCGTCGGCCAATCGTGATCCCGCGCTCTTCGCCGACGCTGACGAGTTCTCGCTCGATCGTGGTGCCGACCTTCGCAAGCAGCACTTCGGGTTCGGTTTCGGCATCCACCTGTGCGTCGGCGCGGCACTGGCCCGCCTCGAAGCGGTGTGCGCCCTCGATGCCGTGCTCGATCGCATACCGCACATGACGCTCGCGCCCGACTGGACCTATCAGCGGGTGCAGTTCTTCATGATGCGTGGTCCGACGCGCGTCGACGTTCGTTTCTGAACGACGCGCCGCTCAGTCCGGGGCAACCGGCGCAAAATCGGCCACCACCTGCGCGTGCCGTGCCTCGACCATGGCCAACGGATCGTGGTGCGTGAAGATGTAGAAGCGGTTCGCGACAATGGCGCGCGCGACGATGGGTCCGACCTGTTCGTTGGCCATTGCAGCCGGGTTGGGTGCCGCACCTTCGCGCGGGTTCGCGACCGGTCCGCCGAATCGAGCGGGACGGTTGCGCGCCGATGTCGCCGTGAGGTTCCCCGTGACGAGGCCCGGGCACAGCACGGACACGCCGATGCCCTCCGGCTCGAGCTCCATGCGCAACATGTCGCAGTAGCCGATGAGCGCATGCTTGGTGGTGGTGTAGAGCCCGTTGTTGAACCCGCCGACCATGGCCGGGCCCAACGCCAGGAGCCCGGCCATCGACGAGGTGTTCACGATGTGGGCCGGACCGCCGTGGGCGCGCAGGTACGGGAGGAAGGTGTTGTTGCCCCGCACGTGGGCCATGACGTTGAACTCGAAGAACCACGCCCACTCTGCTTCCGACGCCTCGTCGAGCCGGCGATTCGTGATGACGCCGACGAGGTTGACGAGCACGTGCACCGCGCCGGACTCGCGCTCTGCGAACCGGGCGAGCTCGTCGAGCGAGGTCGTGTCGGTGGCGTCGACGTGTGCGGCGACCGCTGTGCCACCGGCGGCACGAACCTCATCCGCGACGGCCTGGGCGTTGACGTCCTCGAGATCGGCGACCACCACGTTCGCGCCCGCCGCCGCCAGCCCGAGTGACACGCCGCGACCGATGCCCCCGCCACCGCCGATGACCACCGCCGTGGTTCCTGCAAGCTCCATGGCGCGATGGTACCGGTGCAGACCGGCGTCGGCCGGTAGGGGGCTCAGCGCAGGTGGATGGGGCGGTACACGAGCACGGGGCGCACCGACCTGTGGACCACAGCCATGGCAACGCTTCCGGCCGCCACTCGGGGCAGGCCGGTCCGACCGTGGGTGGCGAGCGCGAGCACGTTCGCGTGCGTGGCGACATCGTCGATGATGCACTGGGCCGCGTCGCCGTGGAGCACATCGAAGTCGACCGGCTTGTCGACGTCGCGCTGCAGTTCGTTCGCGACGCGGCGCACGTGTGCAGCCTCGACCGTCGGATCGGCGAGGGCGTCACGCTCCACCGGGAGCACCGTCACGACACGCAGCCCGAGATGGAACACGATCGACCAGCTCGCCGCGATGGGCAGGATCGCATGCGAGGTCGTCGAGTCGTCGACCGCGACGTCCATCGTGCCTTCCAGGCGAAACCGGTCGACGTCGACTGACGGGCCCACGAGCAGCACCGGAGTCGACACCGTGCGGAGAACTACCTCCGCCACCGAGCCGAAGATGAGCTCCGACCGCGACCGCCCGACGCTCGACATGCACACCAGCGAGCCGGGCTCGGCGTCCACCTCGGCCACGATGGCCGACGCGACGCTCGCGGCGGCTTCCACCTTGGTGCGCACCCGGCAGGTCTGAACCTCACCGGCGACTTCGGCGAGCACGGTCTCGAGATCGCGTCGGTGGGTGTCGGAGTGCGCGTAGGCGACGAGCAACAGGTCGGCGTCGGACGCGGTGGCCAGACGGATCGCCGGCCCTACGGCACGCCGGGAGAACCGTCCGCCGTCGAGCGGGACAACGATCTGTGAGTACAAGGGATCCTCCGACGTTGCGAGGTGGTCATCGTCCGCCGTGGCGACACACGCGGGCAGGGCCGAAGGTCACGAGCCATCGTCGGGAAGACCGGCCGTCGCGAGGCGAGGACCATCGACTCTGGGTCGGTCGCCGTGCACGGCGAAAGAGTGCGAGCATCATCGGGATACCGTCCCGGTGCGCGAGCACGGAGGAGCGCCATGGCACCCACATCCTTCCGGCGAGCCGTCCCCCCAGTGATCGCGATCGCGGCCGGCATCGGGTTGCTCGATGCCGTGGTCGGACGGTCGTACGACCACGTCGTGCTCCATGGCCTGGTCGTCGCCGGACTCCTGGTCTTGCTCGCGAGCTCGGCCACGCGCCGCATCGTGCCCGTCCGTGGTGACCTCTACCGTTGGCTGGATCGCTACGCGGCCGAGGGTGGTGAAGAGGTCGAACGAGTGGTCGATCGTGCCATCAGCGCATACCGGGACGGCTTCACGGTGTCGCTCGACGACCATGCCGAGGACTCCCGACCGTGAGCCCGACTCGCCCGACGTCGTCGAGGACCATTGCGCCGACGCAGGTCCTCGACGGCACCCTGGCTGATCCCTCCGAGCTCGGCGGCAAGGGCGCCGCCTTGGCCCGGCTGGTCGCATGGGGCCTACCTGTCCCGCTCGCCGGGGCGGTGACGGCTGGGGCCACGCGCATGTTGGTGGCCCATCCAACGGTGCACCCGGTGATCGAACGGCTGCGGTCCGGTCGAGCGGTGACGAAGACCGAGATCGACCGGGCGTTCCTCGAGGTACCACTACCCGACGGACTCGGCGAGGCGATCATCGAGCTGGCGCGCATGATCGGCGGCGACCGTCGTTTGGCGATCCGCTCGTCGGCAACAGTCGAGGATCTCGCGCACCTGTCGTTCGCCGGGCAGTACCGCTCGCTGCTCGACGTCGACGCGCACGACCCGGACGCAGTGCTTCGAGCAGTCCGACTCGTGCTCGCCTCCCTCTGG
>JBKJKR010000629.1:0-3669 GCA_046597135.1 Acidimicrobiales bacterium
GGGTCGGGAGCCACGGTGGCGGCCGGCGTGCTCCTCGTTGTCGCATTCGCCGCCCGCCGATCGAGTGGCCCGAAGCAGTTCGCCGACCTGGCGTTGCCACAAGGTCCCTAGACTCCCGAGCCGACCGGTTTCTCTCCTACGATTCACGCCGGGGGATCGTCCGCGTGGCGGCGTCGTCCCGTTCGTCTTCCACAACCCACGGAGAGCGTGACGTCATGGCGGTGCTCGATCCCGAACTGTTCCTGCCCGAGCCCGAACCGCGCCCGGCGGCGATCACGCTGATCTCGGTCGACGACCACGTTGTCGAGCCGGCGCACCTTTTCGATTCCCATCTCCCGGAGCGTCTTCGCGAACGCGGCCCGCAGATCGTGGAGAACGAACGTGGTGCACAGGTCTGGTCCTTCGACGGCCAGATCTTCTCGCAGGTCGGCATGAACGCGGTCGCCGGCCGCCGCCCGGAGACGGTCGAGCTCGAGCCGTTCCGGTTCGACCAGATGCGTCCCGGTTGCTACGACGTGCATGCACGCGTCCGGGACATGGACCTCAACGGCATGTGGGCGTCGGTGAACTTCCCCTCGATGATCACCGGGTTCTGCGGCCGCGTGTTCGCGCACGCAGCGGACCGCGAGGTCGGCATGGCGTGTGTGCGCGCCTGGAACGACTGGATCTTCGAGGAGTGGTACTCCGCCTACCCCGAGCGCATCATCCCGCTCGGGCTCGCGTACCTGACGGATCCGGCCGAGGCGGTGCGCGAGATCGAGCGCAACGCCGCGCGCGGGTTCCGGTCCGTCACCCTGCCCGAACGCCCTCAGGGCATCGGGCTGCCGAACTTGTGGGACCGCGCCCATTGGGAGCCGATCATCCGGGCGTGCGTCGAGACCGACACCGTGATCTCGATCCACGTGGGCAGCTCGGGCGGGTATCCGAGTCCGCCCGGCGCGCCGTCGCTGCAACTCGGGGCCACGCTCTTCGGGCAGCTCTCGCTGGCCGCCTGCGCGGAGTGGTTGTGGTCGGGTTTCGCGAACGACTTCCCGACGCTCAAGATCGCCATGAGCGAAGGCGGGATCGGCTGGGTGCCGATGCTGCTCGATCGACTCGACAACATCGTCGACCGCTCGGGCTACGGCATGGGCTGGGACGTTCGGCCGGCGGACGTACTTCGGCGCAACTTCTGGTTCTGCACCATCGATGACCCGTCGACGATCCGCGTGCGCGACGTGATCGGTGTCGAGAACATCATGGTCGAGTGTGACTACCCGCACGGCGACGGCACCTGGCCCGACACGCAGGCGGTCCTGCGTCAGGTGTGGGCCGACGTTCCCGCCCGCGAGATGCGGATGATGTGCAGCGAGAACGCGGCCGCACTGTTCCGGCACCCGTTGCCACCCGTCGTGCTCCCGCTCGACGAAGCAGGCCTGTAGCCCGGCAGGCTGAGGAAAGCGGAGTCATGCCCACGCTCGAGATCGCGAAGATGACGCAGAGCATCGGCGCCGAGGTATCCGGCGTCGACCTGCGCGAACCACTCGCCGCGCCCGTGTTCGACGAGATCCGCGCCGCGCTGTTGGCCCACCTGGTCCTGGTGTTCCGCGGCCAGAACCTCAGCATGGACCAGCACGTTGCGTTCGCCCGACAGTTCGGCGAGATGCACTACTCGGCCGTACCGACCGCCCACGGCGGTCCACCCGAGATCAACGTGCTCGACATGGTGGCGCCCAAAGGAAACGGCTCCGACCGCTGGCACAGCGACAGCCCGTTCCTCGTCAACCCGACAGACGCGACCTTCCTCAACGCGGTGATGATGCCGCCCACCGGCGGCGACACGTGCTTCGCGAACATGTACGACGCCTACGAGAACCTCAGCGAGCCGATGAAGCGCTACGTCGACGGGCTGTCGGCCGTGCAGGACGTGTCGACCACCTTGTACCTCGCAGTCGAGAAGGGCAACAGCGACTTCGACGTGGCCGAGATGCAACGACGGCTTCCGCCGGTCACGCATCCCGTGGTGCGCACGCACCCCGACACCGGCCGCAAGGTGCTGTACGTCGATGCCGCGTCGACGTCACGCATCGTCGGCGTTTCGCGCAAGGAGAGCGAGATGATCCTCGATCACCTGTTCTCGCAGGCGCACAACGCCGCGGTGCAGTGCCGCGTGCGTTGGAATGCCGGTGACCTCGTCTTCTACGACAACCGCTGCACGCAGCACGTCGCAGTGCCCGACTACACCGAGCGCCGGATCATGCACCTCGTCTCCATCAAGGGTTCCCGCCCGTTCTGAGCGGTCATCGCCGCAAGCGGCGGGGACGACCGCGGCTCGTGAGATAGGGTCAGCGGCCTCAGCCGGGGGGCGCGACGAGTCCTCCGGGTGTTCGACGACGGAGGACCGAGCATGATCCGATTCAGTGTGTTCTACCCGGTGACCGAAGGTGCGACCTTCGATCACGACTACTACGTCAGCAAGCACGTGCCCCTTGCCGTGAAGACCTGGGGACTCGACGGCGCGACGATCGAGCGCGGCCTGAACGGCCCCTATGTCGCCGCGGTCCACTTCACGTTCGAGTCGAACGAAGCCATGGGCGCAGCACTGGGCGTACCCGGCACCGCCGAGGTCATGGGGGACGTCGCGAACTACACGACGATCACGCCGGTCACGCAGACGAGCGAGATCGTCGGCTGAGGACCCTGCGGCCGGGACGCACGGGGAGCGGGGGAGAGCGATGATGCAGGCATCTCGGTATGTGGTGATCTCGGCGGACGGTCACGCCGGCGCCGATCTTCGCGGGTACCGACCGTTCCTCGAGTCGGCCCTGCACGACGAGTTCGATCGGTGGGTCGATGCGTACGTGAACCCGTTCGGCGACCTCGAACGGCCCGACGCAAACCGCAACTGGGACAGCGAAGTGCGCAACGCCGCGCTCGAGGCCGATGGGGTAGCGGCCGAGGTCCTGTACCCGAACACGGTTCCGCCGTTCTTCTCTCGGGGCGGGCTGACCGCGCTCGTGCCATCGGCCGAGGAGTACCGCCTGCGGCTCGCCGGCCTCCGGGCGCACAACCGGTGGCTCGCCGACTGGTGCTCGGCGTTGCCGGGTCGCCGCGCGGGCATCGGGCAGATCTTGTTGAACGACGTCGACGATGCGGTCACCGACGTCCGGTGGATCGCCGAGAACGGCCTCACCGGAGGCGTCTTGCTGCCCGGCCTACCCCCCGGCAGTGGGATCGACCCGCTGCACTCACCTCGCTACGAGCCGGTCTGGCGGGCGTGCGAGGAACACGGGGTGGTGCTCAACGTCCACGGCGGCAGTGGCTCGCCCGACCAGGGCGCGTTCGCGGCATCGCTCACGCTCTTCGTCCTCGAGGCATCGTTCTACGCGCATCGACCGCTGTGGGCGCTCGTGATGTCGGGCGTGTTCGACCGGTACCCGCGGCTGCGGCTGGTGTTCGCCGAGGCCGGCTCCAGTTGGGTGCCGAACACCCTCGCCGCGATGGACACGATCCAGGCCAAGCAGGAGTCCGGCAACATCGGCGTCATGCCGATCCTGCAACCGTTCCGGTTGCAGAAGAAGCCGAGCGACTATTGGCGTTCGAACTGTTGGTTGGGGTCGAGCTTCATGACGCGTGCCGACGCCGAGACCCGAGCCGATGTGGGTGTCGAGCGCATCATGTGGGGCAGCG
>JBKJKR010000062.1:0-6711 GCA_046597135.1 Acidimicrobiales bacterium
CGCATGGGGAGTGTTCCTGGGGGAAGTCATTTCATGTTATTTCATGTTATATCGAGTAGTCAAGGTGCCGGAGGTGGGCTCGGTACAGTGCGGGCATGAGCATCCGGGTGACGGCGATCCAGGTGGCCCGGGCGGCGTCGCTCATCGACGAGGCGCGTGCGGTGATGGTGCTCACCGGGGCCGGCGTCTCGACCGACAGCGGCATCCCCGACTTCCGCGGTCCCAACGGTCTGTGGACCCGCGACCCCGAGGCCGAGAAGGCCTCCGACATCCGGTACTACGTGACCGAGCCCGCGGTGCGAGCCCGCAACTGGCAGCGCCGCGCATCGGGGGAGCTGTGGGCCGATCGTGAGCCCAACGACGGACATCGCGCGCTGGTACGACTCGAGGCCCGCGACAAGCTGGCGCTGCTCGTCACCCAGAACGTCGACGGACTGCACCAGAAGGCCGGGTCCGATCCGCACCACATCGTCGAGATCCACGGGAACACCCGGCGCGCGATGTGTCTCGACTGCGACTGGCGCGACGACATCGAGGTGGTGCTCGAACGGGTGCGCGCGGGCGAAGACGATCCGCCATGCTCGGTGTGCGGCGGCATCCTCAAGTCGGCCACGATCTCGTTCGGTCAATCCTTGGTCTTCGAGGATCTCGAGCGAGCCCAGCGCGCCGCCGAGTCGTGCGACCTGTTCCTCGCGGTCGGCACGAGCCTCGCCGTCTATCCCATCGCCGGCACCGTGCGCATCGCGAGCCGCAACGGGGCGCGGCTCATCATCGTGAACGGCGAGCCCACGCCGTTCGACGACGCAGCCGACGTCGTCCTCCACGCCTCGATCAGCGACGTGCTCCCCCAGATCGTCGGCTGACCCGCTTCCGGGTCGGGTTTCGTGCGTCGGGGCGCGCGTTCGGCGACCCAAAACGCGTTGTGGTGCTTTTTGGGCCGGGTTTCGTGCGTCGGGGCGCGCGTTCGGCGACCCAGAACGCGAGGGGAAGGGGAGGGGACGAGGGTTAGCGCTTGCGGATGATCGCGAAGCGCACCAGTTCGAGCAGCGCTTCTTTGGTCGATGCCCTGCTGCGGGCGTCGACGGCGACGATCGGGATGGGGCCGGGCAACGCGAGCGCTTCGCGAACCTCGGTCGGGTCGTGGTGCAGGGTTCCGTCGAAGGTGTTCAGGGCGACGATGTACGGGATCTGCTTCGACTCGAAGTAGTCGAGTGCGGGGAAGCAGTCGGCGAGTCGGCGCGTGTCGACCAATACCACGGCGCCCACGGCGCCCTTCGAGAGCTCGTCCCACATGTACCAGAAGCGGTCCTGGCCCGGGGTGCCGAACAGGTAGAGGATCGATCGCTCGCTGAGGGTGAGCCGGCCGAAGTCCATGGCCACGGTGGTGGTGGTCTTGGTGGTCACCGCGCCAGCGTCGTCGACGCCGAGCGACCGGTCGGTCATCGGTGCTTCGGTGGTGAGCGGGGTGATCTCGGAGATGGCGTCGACGAACGTGGTCTTGCCCGCGGCGAATCCTCCGGCGACCACGATCTTCAATGGCTTCGCGCGCAACGTCTGCGACGTCGGCGTGATCGCCTCAGATGTTGGAGAGGTCATCGAAGAGCCTTTCTAGGGTTTCGAGATCCGGGCCTTCGCCTTCGGCGAAGTCGGACGTGCTCACTGCGACGAGCTCGCGTGCGCACATGTCGCTCACGAGGACGCGTGCGATGCCGAGGTGCACGTGCAGGTGCGCGCCCAGCTCCGCGATCGACACCGGTCGGTTGGCGAGTCTGAGCAGGGCGCCTTGTTCGGGGCTCATCGTGTGCGCTCGTTCGAGGCCGAGCTCGCTCGTCTGCACCAAGGTGTCGAGCGGGAGATCGCGTCCGATCGAGTGCACACGACCCTGCGTCAGCGCGTACTGCCGAAGGAAGCGCGCGGGGCGTGGGGAGTCGTTCACGTTGCCGGCGATCGCGTCACGCGGTCGGCAGCATTTGCTGCAGCTCGTCGATGAGCGCCGGGGTCAGCACCGTGCCGACGCGGCGGGCGAGCATCGTCATCTCGTACGCGACGAGTCCGGTGTCGCACTGCTTCGTCGACAGCACGGCGAAGGACGATCCGTCGCTGATCGCCATGAAGAGCATGTAGCCCTCGTCGAGCTCGACGACGATCTGGTTCACGTTGCCTCCGCCGAAGCAGCGCGCTGCGCCGGCCGTCATGGACGTGAGCCCCGAGGCGACGGCCGCGAGCTGATCGCCACCTGCGCGCCCGATGCCCGGCGACATCGCCATGAGCAGTCCATCGGAGGAGACGACTGCCGCATCAACGACGCCGGGGACCTTGGTCACGAAGTTCTGCAGGAGCCAGTTGAGGTTGGCCGCTTCGGTGTTGGAGGTGGTGGTTGACATCAGGTGCTCCTGTGGTTCACAGCTCGTCGGTGGGGGATTCGTCGCGGGCGCGACCGGCACCGGACTGGAGCCCGCTCAGTGCATTCAGTCGGCTCTCGGCGACGGCTGCATCGTCGAGTGGATTCGACCGGTCGCCGGGCATCGGGAGCCGGCGGAACTGTCCGCTGTCGAACTGCTGGGCTTTCGCTTCGCCGACGAAAGCCTGCCCGGGAACGCGGCGCTGCAGTCCGCTCGCGGTGATCGGCGCCGGCGCCTCGGTGCTCGGGAGCTCATCGGACGTCGCGTCGAGCCAGGTGCGTCGGGGCAACCCGTTCTGGGGGATGACCGCCCGCGAACGGACGATGTCGGCATGCGCGATCTCGGCGTGCGCCGGCTCGGCGTGTGCCGGATCGACCGGTGCGATCGCGGGCGATGGGTCGGGCTCGGGGGTGGACACCGCGAACACGGGCCGGGGCGCGAGCGGCTCGCGCACCATCGGCGGCGGAGCCACGACCGGAGGCGTCGCCACCGGAGGCGCCGCTACCGAAGGCACCGCCGGGGCTGGGGTCGCGGCCGGCTCCTCGTGGTTGACCGTTGCGGCCGACGCAGGGACCGCGGTCCGGTCGACCGGACGGTCGGCTTCGTCCGCAAGGTCGAGCAGCGCCACCGGCACAGTGACGCTCGCGGCGATGCCGCCCCCGGGGTTCGCCTGCAGCCGAACCGACACGCCCAGGCGCAGCGCCAACCGGCCGACCACCTGGAAGCCGATGCGGTCGGCGGACAGCTCGTCGACATCGGGCGGGTTCGACACCCGCAGGTTGGCGCCGGCCAGATCCGACTCGCCCATGCCCAGGCCGGTGTCGAGGATCCACACCCGGAAGTGCTGGTTGGTCCGCTCGGAACGGATGTGCACCGAGGCCGTCGGGGGCGAGAACGCCAACGCGTTGTCGACGAGCTCGGCGACGAGGTGTGAAAGGTCGACGGCGTAACGACCGGTGAGCATCGACGTATCGCTCAGGTCGAGCTCGAGCGATATGCGCGACATGTCCTCGACCTCGGCCACCGCGCCGCGCACCACGTCGACCATCGGCACCGGTGCAGACCACGACCGGCCCTGCGTGTCGGATGCGAGCACGAGCAGGTTCTCGGCGTTGCGGCGCAGCGAGGTGATCATGTGGTCGAGCTGGAACAGACCGCGCAACACCTCGGGATCGCGCTGGGTCGACTCGAGCTCGTCGACCAACTCGAGCTGGCGATCGATGAGCGCCTGGTTGCGTCGACCGAGGTTCACGAGGATGTTGGTGAGCGTGGCCGAGCGTCGTTGCGAGTGGGCGATCGATGTCTCGACCGCGGTTCGCAGCACCGTGTTGAACGATTCGGCGAGCGAGCCGATCTCGTCCTTCGAGTCGGACTTCACCTGAGGCAGCGCGTTGGCCAAGATCTCCGGCGTCGGGTTGCGGAGCGCTTCGAGCACCTCGGGCAGGCGATCGGATGCGATCTCGTGCGCATCGCTCGAGACCTTCGCGAGCCGCGAGGCGATGGAGCGGCCGAACGCCAGAGCGGCGAGCGCGGCGAGGATCACGCCGATGCCCAACACCGCGAGATAGAGGGTGCTGTCCTGCTGTGCCTCGGTCTCCTTCGCGTCGGCGAGCGAACGGAGCTCGTCGAAGCTGCGGTCCTCCACGCCGTCCACCGCGGTGAGCTGCAACTCGGCCGACGACCACCATGCGGCGGGGCTCACGGCCGGCGTGCGGTTGCGCGCACCGGCCAACAGGATCTCGTCGCGCATCTCCACCGCGGCCGCGAACTCGGGGCTCGAGTCGATGGCCTGCTCCCGCTCGGCGGCGTCCGCCGAGGCGACCTGGAGGAACTGGCCGCGGAACTCCTCGGCCACTGCGAGATCGGCGCTGATCTGCAGGAGATCGGTCTGGGTGAGCGTTCCCGCCTCGACCCGGAGGCCGATGAAGGAGTTCGTTCGGGCCAGTGCGTTCTTGTACTGCAGGTAGCTCAGGTTCGCCTGGGCCTGACGCAAGAGGTCGGTGTCGCTCGAGCCACGCACGATCATCTCGCTGATGCCGAGCTGTTGGCCGATCAGCGTCTCGAAGCTCTCGTACACCTGCAGCGGGCCCACGGTGCCGGTGTCGATCTGTGATCGGAGCGTCTCGAGCGAGCTCATGGTCTCCTGGACGAGCGCGATGGCCGTGCGCTCACCTCCGTCGCGGGCGTTGAACCCCTTGATCTCGTCGCGAAGGGCGACGCGTCGGGCGTTGGTGTCGGAACGGATCGCCCCCATGTCCACCTTCACCCCGGGGCGCGAGGTGATCTTCTGGATGGTCGCGTCGCGCTCGATCTGCAACTCGTCGCGCAGCTCCATGTTCGCCGTGGCGAGCGCGGCCTGGTCCTGCTTGTGCGCCGCGTCGGACGCCTCGTCGAGACTGGGACGCACGACCGTGGCCACCAGGGCCACGAGGACGATGAGCGGGGGAGCGGTCGCAACAGCGAGCTTCGTCCGGAAGGACCGGTTGCGGAACATGCGGAAGACGCCTCCGTGGGGTAGAGGTAGGGCAGGTCTCCCTGGGTATCGACGCTTGGCCAGGCGCCTTGAGCAGCCATTTGCCCGTGATCCATCCGACCCATTCGCGCGCCTGTCCACGCGGCTCCTTAGGCTGCGGCCGAGGGAGGAACGCATGGACCACGCACGGAACCCGTTCGACGCGAGGCGCCGCCACGATCCCGCGTCGCTCGTCGGTCGCGACCGTGAGCTCGGCGTCGTCGATGCGCTGCTCGGTCGCCTCGCGACCGGCGCGCCGAGCGCCCCCGTGGTGTTCTGCGGTCGGGCGGGAACCGGTCGGACCGCGCTGCTCGAGGCCGTGACCGTTCGGGCCGCCGACCACGACTGGTACGCAGGGATGGCGTCGCCCGAACGGATCGAACCACTCCGCGACACGGTGGCCCGGGGCTTTGCCCGCGCGCTCGGTGCGCTCGCGGCTCGGCGTCCGGGCGCGAGCGGTCTGCGCGGTGCGGCCGAGGCGGTGGTCGCCTTCTCGCCCCATGTGCTGACCGAGCTCCCGGTTCCCGTGATGCCCGCGTCGCTCGACGTCGTGCGCGGCGATCTCGAGCGCGACCTGCGCCGGCTCATCGGCCGCGTGGCCGACAACCTGCGCGAGCTCGTCGGTCGGGGCCTGGTGGTGGTCATCGACGATCTGCACGAGGCCGAACCGCTCGAGGTGGTCGCGCTGTTGCGCACCTTCGACACCTCGATGCGCGACGGCCAGCCCATCGGCCTCGTCGTGGGCGGCACGCCCACGTTGCGTCACGTCGCAGCCGGAGCCGACCTCGATCTCGAGATCGTCGAGGTCGCTCCGCTCAGCCCGGTCGACAGCGCGCGCCTGGTGATGGCGCGGGCGCAGCAGGCGGGTGTCGAGATGGAACCGGGCGCCGGTGACGCCGTCGCCAAGGCCACCGCCGGCTATCCCGAGCTGGTGCTGCTCTACGCCGGCGCCGCGTGGGACACCGCACCGGGTCCCACCATCACCGCCGCCGACGTTGCCGCGGGCGCAGCCGTGGCGCGCGACAGGCTCGCCCGATTCGTCCTCACCCCGGCCTTCACGATCTCGCCCGCGGCGCGCCGATATGTGCGGGCGGTAGCCGAAGCCGATGACCCGGTCGACGGCGAGCTCATCGCCCGCCGTCTGGGCGACACCACACGATTCGGGTCGGGGGCGTCGCAGCTCACCGAGCTGCGCGACGAGCTCGTGCGCCGTGGGTTGCTCAGCGTGGCCCAGGGCAACCGGCTGGCCTTCGTGCACCCGGCGGCCCGCAGCTTCGTCCTCTCCTGGGACTGACCGCACGCACACTCGGGAATGGCCGGGGGTCGGGCGCGGTTTGATGAGGCGAATAGCCGACCAACTACGTAGGATTTGCCCATGGCCAGTTTCCGAGAGCTCCTGAAGGCAACCCGCGCCGAGATCCGCGAGGTCGACACCGCTGAGGGCGAGCGTCGCCTGGCGAGCGGTGCCCTCCTCCTCGACGTCCGCGAACCGGACGAATACGACCAGGGCGCGATCGCCGGTTCCATCCACATCCCGCGTGGCCAGCTCGAGTCCAACATCGAGAACCGCGTCGCCGACCACGACCGCGAGATCGTCGTGATGTGCGCGGGCGGCGTGCGCTCTGCGTTCGCGGCGCGCACGCTCACCGACCTCGGCTACACGAACGTCGTATCGATGGACGGTGGCTTCAACAAGTGGAAGGACGAAGGCCGCGACTGGGCGCGTCCCAAGTCGCTCACCGCGGAGCAGCGCAACCGCTACCAGCGCCACCTGCTCCTGCCCGAGGTCGGCGAAGA
>JBKJKR010000093.1:0-4173 GCA_046597135.1 Acidimicrobiales bacterium
GTACCCGAGGTGAATAAGATGTGGCAGAGGTCGCCCGGTTGCACCGCAGCGGCGCGCTCGGCCAGTGTCTCGACGCTGACCGAGGTGCCACGACCCAGGTAGTCGAACAGCGAGATGCAACCCTCGGGAACGGGGCCCGAGAGCACGACGATCTGTTCGAGGTCGGGCAGTTCATCGCCGGTGTCACGCAGCATCGCGACGAAGTCGGTGCCGAGGAAGTCGGTCACGGTGAACAGCACGCGCGAGCGCGCCCGGCGCAGCACATCGACCGCCTCGCGTCCCTTGAACCGGGTGTTGATCGGCACGAGCACGGCGCCGATCTTGTGGCCGCCGAGCGCGGCGATCGGCCACTGCCAGATGTTCGGCGCCCACACGGTGAACCGATCGCCGTGTTCGAGACCGGCTGCGATGTGGGCGCGGGCTGCGGAATCGATCGCCTCGCCGTACTCGCGGTAGGTGAGCCGGACGTCGCCGTCGACGAGCGCCTCGAGGTCGGCGTAACGCACGCGGCTGTCTTCGATGAGCTCACCGATGGTCGACCAGGGTGCGTCGCTCATGCCTTGTGCTCCCCGTGCGCGGCCGCCAGCTCGGCCGGCAACGGTGGCGGCTCGGGCAACACCACCGGGCCACGCTCGCGCGACGGAACGATGATGGTGGCCCAACCGTTGATGTTCTTCTGACCGCGCTGGTTCACGCCGGTCACCTCGATCTCGACAAGGGAGCCCAACGAATCGGACTGCTGCACATCGGTGACGACGGCCGAGATCCACGTGGCGTCGCCCATGTAGTTGAACGCTCGGAACTCGCCCCGGACGCGATAGAGCCAGGCGTCGTCGCCGCACCAGTTGGTGCAGTAGTGCAACAACCACGCCCAACGCATCGGGCCGATGTCGTAGGCCGCCGGCACGCCGACCGCTCGCGCCAGCTCGGGTTCCCAGTGCACGCGCTGCACGACATCCCAGGCCCCGAACTCGTTCTTCGTGTAGAAGCCGCGCATCTTCTTGCGGTTCTCGAACCCCAGTCGCAGCGCCGGGTTCCCGTACCCGAACCACCCGCCACCCATGTGCATGTTGATCAGATCGGTCACGGTGAGCGGGCCCTTCACCATGGTCGGCAACGTGGCACCGACCTCGATGTCCTCGAGCCACAACGTGTCGGCACCACGCCGGTACTCGTTGTCGTACGCCAACTCGATCTCGGCCAACTGCTCGTCGGTGTACGACGCGGCCTCGTCTTTAGGCTTGCGTGGTTTCGCGTCGCCCGACGCGGTGTCGCCCGACGCGGAGTCGTCCTTCACCTTCTTGCGTTCCGCGTGCACGAACCACTTCAGCTGATCGGTGACGACCTCGCCGCGTTGGTTCGCCCACGTGAGCTTGTTGGTGACGAGCACGCTCCGCCCGGCGAACTCGGACTGCTTGTCCTCGACGTCGTGCACGACGTTCATGCGATCGAGCACGTCACCGACCACCACCGGCCGGTAGAAGCGCGACTCGTTGCCCGAGTGGAACAACTGCACACCGCGCAACGCGCCGCGCGTCTCGCGCGCCAAGGCTTCGGGCACCACCGGTGAACGGTCGTAGCCCATCGTGGCCTCAAACCCGGGCGGCGCGACCTGCCCACCCCAGCGCGTGCTCGCGCCGTAGCGCCGATCGACGAACAACGGGTTGTCGTCGCCGTAACCCTCACAGAAGTGCCGCACCGCATCGGCCGTGCACTCCGTGTTCCACGGCAACGTGACCGTGCCGCTGCGCACCGTGGGGTTCGGGTAGCCGATGCGACGGCGCATCTGATCGACCGAATCGTCGGTGATGCGCCCTTTGATCAACCCGTCGTCGGCCATCGGTCGGTGGTCCCTCTGTTCATTCGCACATGCTCACTCACGCATGTTCCCTCGCGCACGCTCGTGGGCCCGCACATGGGGCCCGCCGCGGTCGCGACGGTACCGCGCCCGCCCGACGCTTTCGCACTCCGCGGACGGATCAGCCCAGTTCAGACACGCGGCTTGTCGCGGTAGGTCGCGATGAGCGGCTGCTTCAGCGTCTTGCCCATGCCGTTGCGCGGGATCGTGTCCGTGACCTCGAGCTGCTCGGGGCACTTCTGGATGGCCAGCCCGAGCGCGCGGCAATGGTCGCGCAGCGCGTCGATGGTGAGGGTGGCGCCTTCGCGCAACAACACCACGGCGCACACACGCTCACCGGTGCGCGCGTCGGGCAGACCGATGACCGCGGCATCGACCACGTCGGGGTGCTTGAAGAGCAGCTCCTCGACCTCGAGCGCCGAGATGTTCTCGGCGTTGCGGATGATGATGTCCTTGAGCCGGCCGGTGAGGCGGATGTTGCCGTCGGACTGCACGACACCGAGGTCGCCGGTGCGGAACCAGTTGTCGTCGATGAACGCGTGCGCGTCGAGCGCCGGGTCGATGTAGCCGAGGATCTGCTGGCTGCCGCGGAGCACCAGCTCGCCTTCGACGTCGAGCCCCGCGTCGGTGCCGTCGGCGAGCACGGCTCGGGTCGTGACACCGGGCGACGCCCGGCCGACCGTGAGCGTCAGCACCTCGCGCGGGTCATCGGGCGTGCACGACGTGGCAATGGGGAACTCGGTGAGCCCCCACGAACCGGTGACCCCGGCGACCCCGAGCGAACGATGGAGGTCCTCGTGGATCTCGGCCGGGATCGGCGCGCCGCCACCGGCACACGCCCGCAACTCGGGAAAGAGCGGCTCGGCGCCGTGGCGTTGCTGGGCAGCCATGAACGCGTTGAAGAACGGTACGGCCGAGCCGAGCAACGTGGGGCCGTGCGCGGCCATTCGCTCGGGTGTGGTCGCGGGGTCGAACACGTCGAACAGCACGAGCTGCACGCCGCCCACGAGGCTGACGGTGAGCATGGTGCTGCCGCCGATGTGCGAGAAGGGCCAGGCGATCGGGTACACGTCGCGTTCGTTGAACCCGACGAGCTCCAGCATGCCCGACGCCGCGGCCATGATCGACAGGTCGGTGTGGCGCGCGCCTTTGGGGTCGGCCGTGGTGCCCGACGAGTAATAGAACCAGCGCACGAGCGAGTCGCGACCCTCAGCGCCGGGCACGTCGGCCAGCGTGGCCGGGTCTCCTTGGGGCAGACGGATCTCGCCGACGACCGGCTGCGACGACAGGTCGAGGCCGATGGTGGCGAAGCCATTCGTGTCACCCACGCCCCGCGCGAGCGCGCCGTGACCGAAGCCCCGCCAGGTCTCGGGGGTGACGAAGTACTCGGTGCCCACCTGCTTGGTGATGAACCCGACCTCGCGTTCGCGAAGGATCGGGATGATCGGGTTCTGCACTGCGTCGAGCCGCGCCAACGCGCCCATGAGCACGGCCGACTCGAGGACCGTGGGGATCTGCCACGACACGACGGTGCCGGCTCCGATGCCGAAGGACGCCAACCCGGCGGCGGCGCGACACGCTTCGTCACGCAGGGCCCACGCGCTCTAGGAACGGCCGTAGTCGTCGGACACGACCACGTGATCGCCCCAGCGTTCCGCAGCGTTCTCGATCAGCGCCCAATAGGTCGGCGCGTAGCTCGGCATCGGGGGACTCCTTGGTCCGGAGAAGGTGAAGAGAAAGTAACCGACAGGTGAGCGGACGATATTCGCCATGCAGGTGAGCTGCCCGTATAGTGCGGCACAACGCGGATACTGACCGGTAACCACGACCGGCCAGCCGACAACAGAGGGCAGGTTCTCATGCGAGGAAAGAAACTGGCGCGGCTCGCCGCACTCGGCCTAGCGGTCACGCTCATCGCTGCCGCATGCGGTGACGATGGCGGGTCGACCGGTGCCACCACACCGGGCGCGGCGGGAAGCGGCAAGGCCAAGTGTGCCGCCGGCACATCCATCGGGTTCTTCGGTGCGCTCACGGGCGACGCCGCAAACCTCGGCCTCAACGAAAAGCGCGGCCTCGACCTTGCGGTCTCGGAGTTCAACGCAGCCAACAAGGACTGCCAGATCAAGGTCGAACCGTACGACTCCCAGGGCGACCCCAAGGTGGCCCCGAACCTGGCCACCGCGGCCATCAACAACAAGAACGTCGTGGCCATCATCGGCCCCGCGTTCTCGGGCGAGTCGAAGGCGGCCAACCCGCTGTTCAACGAAGCCGGCATGCCGCTGATCACCCCCTCGGCCACCAACCCGGCGCTGTCG
>JBKJKR010000126.1:0-3688 GCA_046597135.1 Acidimicrobiales bacterium
CCCGCGGGTGCGGACCGCGGACAACACCGCGGAGGTGGCGGTGCCGACTTATGACGTGTTCTCGTCGACGGAGCTGCTCGACGCGTTAGCGCTCGAAAAGATGATGGCCAAGCTCTCGACGCGCCGCTACCGCGCCGGCCTCGAGCCGGTCCGCACCGCGGTCGCGACGACGGCGAGGTCGACGACACGCTCGACGGTGTCGCGCCGGTTCGTCGAGGCGACCGAACGGGCCCTCGACGAGTTGATGTCCGCGGATCTGTCCGGGTTGGATCTGGTCGCGTTGATGATCGACGGCCGTCCACTTCGCGGATCACCTCTGCGTGGTCGCACTCGGGATCGGCATCGACGGCACCAAGCACCCGCTCGGGCTCGTCGAGGGCTCCACCGAGAACGCGACCGTCGTGCGCGCGTTGCTCACGGATCTACACGACCGGAGCCTCGATGTCACCCGGCCCACGCTGGTGGTGATCGACGGCGCGAAAGCGCTCGCATCTGCAGTGCGGGAGGTGTTCGACCGGCCGATCATCCAGCGCTGCCAGTTGGACAAGATCCGCAACGTCGAGAACCACTTGCCTGACGCGCTCGGCGCGACGGTCGCGAAGAAGATGCGCGCCGCCTACCACGACCCGAACCCGCTCACCGCGCAAGCCACGCTCGAGGCGCTCGCGAAGAGCCTCACCAAGACCCACCCCGGCGCCGCGGGGTCACTGCGCGAAGGCCTCGCGGAGACCCTCACCATCGCCCGCCTCGGTGTGCCGCCGACGCTCGCGCGGACGTTGCGGTCCACGAACGCGATCGAGTCGATGATCGAGATCTGCCGCGATCACGCCACCAACGTGAAGCGCTGGTGCGACGGCCAGATGGCATTGCGGTGGAGCGGCGCCGGCATGAACGAAGCCGCGAAGCAGTTCCGCCGCGTCAACGGCCACCTCCACCTGCCCGCCCTCCGCGTCGCCCTCGACCACCAAGCCACCCGCGCTGTCACACCGACATGCGAGAATGATCACGAAGCTGCCTGATCACACCGGGCTGCCACCGAGTTCCACGGAACTCGGGACAACCTCGAGGGGCCGCAACGCGCCGGATAACAGAGACGGCGCGATTCTGGAGTTCGCGTTGCCGCAGCACCAGGTGCGGTCGTCAACGATGTGGCCGTCGGGCGGACACGAGGGCGACCGAGTCGCCTGGCGACGCGTCGTAGTACCGTGCCGTAGCGAACGAGAGGAAACACCATGCGCGCTCTCCGGTTCCTGGCCATAGTTCCGCTTGCCCTCGGGCTCTGGGTGCTCGCTGCTTCTCTCCTCTGGACGGAGTGGGTCTGGCTCCTTTACGTCGTGGGCCTCTTCGCCGTCGCTGCCGCGATGTGGCGGGTGTTTGCCGGCCGCTGGCCCATGGCTGACCGACTGAACGCCTAAGTCGTCTGCGGGCGGGTGCTGCTTGCGTTCTTGCTTTGCCCACCACTCTCCAGTTCGTCGGTGGATCTTCAGCAACCGGCTGGTCGTCTCGGATGTTCGACCGTCTCGCACTATGAGGCTGGATCGGCGTGTGCGTAGTGCGTGCGTCGTCAGGGACCTCGCGTCGACACAGACGTAACGGACGGATTGATTGCTCGGTCGGTCGGTCGGTTCCGGCGACACGTTGATCGCGCTTGGATCTTCGTTGTAGGTCCGCTCGTGGTGGTCGCGGCCATGGTCGGGTACCTCGGTCGGGTCTTCACGGCCGGTGTGATCGGCGCGAACATCGGCGCCGGCATCGGGATCATTCACGGGTTGCCGTTTGCCCTGCTGCTCCTCGCCTGGGCCGCGAATCAATCGTTCACGCATCGACCACCGACGACGGCGAGGGCGTGCTGTCGCGCGCTCGGCGTCGCGATAGCGCGTCGAATCAGATCTGATGCCGATCTGGCTTGTCCGTCCGGCCAAGATCATGCAGAGGCGTACTGGACGCGGCTCAGGCCCGTGCAGATCTTCCGCGACTCGTGCGGCCTAGCGCCACTGCTCAGCGAGAACAGTGTTTCGCGTTGATCTTGATCACGGTCATGGGCCCATCGTCGCCGGTAGGGCACACGACGCGCAACGTGGCCCGACGCGAAACGTAGGGATGCCTCACAACCGACGGCCCAGTTTGGCGAACGCGAACGACACGACATCATCGAGGGGCATGGTGCGCGTGCGGATCTCGCCGCGGGCGATGACGGCCGTGATGTCGTCGTAGGTCGCGCCACGCTCGACGATGACGCAGGCCATCTGCCCGTCACGCGGTTCGGCTCCGTCGAGCACGATGACGCCGTCGACGAACCTCGCGTCGACCATGCCGATCTCGGGGTACCCGTCCTGCCCACGGGTCGCGTAGGCGACAGACGAGGTGTCGGCGAGGACGTCGGCGAGGAACTTCGTTCGCTCCGCTGAGCCGAGCGCCAGATCGGGACGTTCGCTCATCGCGCCCACCGGACTGATCGGGCGACGACGCGGAACAGGCATCGCTTGCCTTCTTGCAGCCGTTGCACCGTGCGCGTGGCCTGCTCGGCCGACACGAACCCATCGGTGCGCACCATCGACGGGAACATCGGCGCAGCTTCGGCCTGATCGAGCATGTGCGCATCGCCGGTGACTGCGAGCGCACGGTCACCGTGCACCACGAGCAGACCGACCCGCGGGTCACGGACCAGCACCCGAGCCTTGACGCTGGTGCGATACGTGTTGAAATAGACGTACGCGTCGTCACGCCACAGCGGGGTCATCGGCCATCCGGTCGACGAGCCGTCGCGACGGTTCGCGAAGAGGAACGAACGCATCGCAGTGGCGAGGAACGCCCGCTGTTGTTCGTCGAAGGGGATACCGGTCACGCGGGCTCGCTCTGACCCTCGGCCGCGGCGAGGCGGGCACGATGTTCGCGCACGTCGTAGTGCCGGAAGGACGGCCACTTGTACGCCAGCACCCACACGCCCACGACCGACGCGACCCCACCGACGAAGATCGATGTGTTCACCGTGGTGAGCGCGGCCACCGCACCCGCTTCGAAATCGCCGAGCTGCGGCCCGGCGGCCCACACGCTCATGCCGACGCCCATGATGCGGCCCATCATCTCGGGAGGCGTGCCGGTCTGCAGGATCGACATGCGGAACACACCCGAGATCGAGTCGCCGACCCCAGCCAGCGCGAGGACCGCGAAGCTCAGGATGAACGGACCCGTGAAAGCGAACGTCGCGATGGCCACGCCCCACAAGGTGATCGCCCAGATCACGCCGGCGCCGTGATGGTGGATGCGTGCGGTCCAGCCACTCGTGACGGCGCTCAGCAACATCCCGACGGGAACGGCCGCGAGCAACACGCCGAGCGTGGTCGCGTTGTCGTGGTAGCGCTCGGCCACGACCAGCGTCATGAGCACCGAGGGATACCCGAACACCATCGCGATGATGTCGGCCAGGAACGACGCCATGAGCTCGCCGCGGCTCCGGATGTACACCAGCCCTTCGACGATGTTGGCGAGCGTGCGCCCCGGCACGTCGACGCGCGGCAACGTACCGGCCGAGAGGATGAGCACCAGCGCGAAGACCACGCTCACCGCGTCGAGGAGGAACGCCCAGGCCACCCCCGAGGTGCCGATGACGATGCCGGCGAGCAACGGCCCACCGACGAACGAGATGTTGAACGACACCTGATCGAGCGCGGCCGCGGAACCCAAGAGC
>JBKJKR010000448.1:0-2784 GCA_046597135.1 Acidimicrobiales bacterium
CCACGAGGCCTGCGTGCAGCTCCGGGGCGAGGGCGGCGACCGACAGGTGCCGAAGCAGCCCGAGGTGGTGCTGTTCTCCGCCGGTGGCGGTCACCCCGGCGGCGTGATGATCCTCACCCGCCCCCGCTGACCTGACCACCTTCCGGGTCGCCAGATGAACGCCCCGACGCGCGGCGCACGACCCAAAAGCGATGGGTGGGTGGGGTGACTCAGGCGACGGCGGCGCGGAAGGCTTCGACGTTGGCGGAGTAGGTGTCGAAGGCTTCGCTCGGGTCGTCAGTGACGTTGATGGGCACGCGGCAGTCGGTGACGCCGGCCGCAGCGAGCTCGGGCACCGCGGCCATGGTGGCTGCGAGGTCGACGCCGCCGGACGCGGCCTTGACCGGACGCAGGTTGCCGACGATGGCCTTGCCGTCGAGGGTTCCGCCCGCCGCCTCGACCAGCTCGCGCATCTGGGCGATGCCGGTGCCGATGTCGCCCGCGGCGTCGCCCCATGGGATCCACCCGCTGCCGAACTGCACGATGCGCCGGGCGACGAGCTTGTTGGTGGTACCCGACACCCAGATCGGGATGCCGCCGCTCTGGCGGGGCTTGGGCATCTGGTGGATGGCGTCGAACTCGAGGAAGCCGTCCTTGAACGACGCCCGCTTCTCGGTCCACAGGGTCTGCAACACCGAGAGCGTGTGATCGAGGAGCTTGCCGCGACCGTCGAAGGACAGACCCGCCGCTTCGTACTCCTCGCGCTGCCAGCCGACACCGACGCCGAGGTCGACTCGGCCATCGGACAGCACGTCGAGGGTGGAGAGCGACTTGGCCAGCACCACGGGCCGCCGCAGCGAGGCGAGCAGGATGTTCGTGCCCAGCCGCACCCGGGTGGTGATGCCGGCAACTGCAGACAGCAGGGTGAGCGGCTCGAGCCACTGACCGTCGACGGTGGTGGGTTGCTTGCCACCCTTGCTGCCGCCCACCTCGGGCTTGGCGTACTCCTCGGGGTTCTCCCCGTAGACCACGTGGTCGGACACGACCAGACGATCGATGCCCGCTCGGTCGGCCGCGGCGGCACGATCGAGCAGGAAGCGCCAGCTCCCGGGATCGTCCTCGCGGAAGTTCACGAGGGTTGTCGACAACTGCGGCACGGCAGTTCCTTGCGCCATTGCGGGCTCCGTTCAGCGACCTGATCTGTTCAGCGATGTGTGTTCTCTCGGGAACCTAGCTCACGACCAGGTTGGCGAGACCGTCCACGATCTCGGCCCCGGGCAACGCGGTGAGCGAAGCGGCCCGAACCAGCACCTTGCACGAACGACTGCCCCCACCCACGATCACCCGATCACGGGTCATGACGCGTGCGTCGATCCAGACGGGCAGATCCGGGGGCAGTGCGAACACGGTGACGCCCCCGATCATCTGCCCGGTGATGGCCAGCGTGTCCTCGGCCGACGCGAACGACGCCTTGCGCGTGCCCAATCGTGACCGTACGACCTTGTTGACGTCGAGCCGGCTGTCGGCCAGCACCAGGCATGCGGCGTACACCGGCGGATCGCTCTTGCCCACGACGAGGATGGTGTTCGCAGAGTCCTCCGGCGCGTACCCGTACGCAGCGCAGAACGCCGCGGTATCGGCGAGCGCTGGATCGCACGGCACGATGTCGGCTGCCGCACCGGTGGCCTCGACGAGGGCCGTGACCGCCTCACGGACCGCGGTCTCGGCGTCGCTCATGGGGTTGTGGTCTTCGCGGGGACTGCGACACGAACGGTGTCGAGCACCGAGCTGCGCACGGGCCCGGCCGACGGCCCGGTGACGCCGAAGACGAAGAGCGTGTGACCGTCGGGACCCCCGATGGCGCACGCGATGATCGTGTGGTCAAACGTGACGCGATCGGTGACCTCGCCACCTTCGAGGATCCGGACGCATTCCTTCGTCGACTGCGAAGCGACCCAGATGCCACCATCACGATCGATGGCGATGCCGTCGGGCATGACCTCGCCGAGCTCGGCCCACACGCGGCGTGCGCCGAGTGTTGCGTCGGGCAGGATCTCGAACGCCAGCAGTCGATTGAGGTGCGACTCGGCCACCACGTAGGTAGACCCGTCGGGGGTGATGACCGGTCCGTTCGGGGTATCGACTGCCTCGGCCACGACCGAGTACGAGCCGTCGGGCCGAACGAGGATGATGTTCGCAGGACGAGCTTCGGTCTCACCGGTGAAATAGTTGCGACCGGTGCTGCCGACGTACGCGTTGCCGGCCGCGTCGACCACCATGTCGTTGAGCAGCGCGATGGTCACGTCGCCGAGGTGCGCGTGGACCGAACGTGAGCCGTCGGTCGAGAGCCGCACGATGCCCGGCATGCCCATGTCCACGACGAGCGCGTCGCCGTCCGGGAGGAACCCGATGCCGGACGGTCGGGCGTCACCGAAGTCCGCGACGAGCTCGCGCCGGCCCTGCATGTCGACGGTGTACACCTTGCCGTCGAGGATGTCGGAGAACCACAGACGGTCGTCGCGCCAGCGGGGTGACTCGCCGAACTGGATGTCGTCGAGCAGCCGTACTGCGTCGGTCATGCCGGTGTCCTCTCGTGGGTGGGGTCGGTGGCGCGGCGCAACACTGCACCAGGTCGAGCGCCGGTGGCCACACCGTCGCGCAGCACGAACTCACCGCCGACGAGCACGCCGCGATAGCCCGCTGCGTCGTGCACCAACCGGGAGCCGCCGGCGGGGAGGTCGTGGACGAAGCGGGTGGACGCCACGCCGAGCGCGTTCGGATCGATCAGCACGAGGTCGGCCACCG
>JBKJKR010000518.1:0-3168 GCA_046597135.1 Acidimicrobiales bacterium
TGTCGGTCGACTACCGGCTGGCGCCCGAGCACCGGTTCCCCGCCGGCGTCGAAGACGCGATCGCGGCCACGCAATGGGTGCAGGAAAACGCCGCCGAACTGAACGGTGACCGGGCCCGCGTCGCGGTCGGCGGCGACAGCGCAGGGGCCACGCTCGCGGCCGTCGTGGCCTTGGCGAACCGCGCTGACACCCGTCGTCCGGCGCTGCGCCATCAGCTCCTGTTGTATCCCGGCACCGACCGTCGCGGCGGCTACGCCTCGCTCGTCGACAACGGCGAGGGCTACCTGTTGACCACCGCCATGCGCGAGTGGTTCCGCCGGACCTACATCCCCGACGGCACCGATGTCACCGACTGGCGGATCTCACCGCTGTGCGCGCCCGACGTCGACGGGCTGGCGCCCGCGC
Organism: Acidimicrobiales bacterium; assembly: GCA_046597135.1. GTDB lineage: Bacteria > Actinomycetota > Acidimicrobiia > Acidimicrobiales > WLNW01 > WLNW01. Next base: position 406 of record JBKJKR010000518.1, read on the forward strand.
TCGTGGTGACCGCCGAGTTCGACCCGTTGCGTGACGAAGGCGACGCGTACGCCGAGCGGCTCGCGGCAGCCGGCGTGGCGGTCGAGCACCACCAGGTGCCCAGCGTCATCCACGGGTTCATGCAATACGGCGCGCTGGTGCCCGAGGTCAAGGCCGAGCTCGACCTCGTGGGCGCGAGCCTGCGCAAGGCTCTCGCGTGACGACGCTCGAACAGGCCGACCGCCGCGGCCGCCTGATCGACGGCGCCGGAGCGCGCATCTGGGCCGAGGAGATCGGCGATCGTGCCGCGGTCCCCGTGCTCCTCGTGCACCGCATGGCCGCACAGGGCTTCGAATGGCCCGACGAGCTCCTCGACGGCCTCCTCGGCGCCGGCTACCGCGTGATCGTCTACGACCACCGAGGTTTCGGCTGGTCCGAACCCGGTCCGCTCGATCCGCCGATGTCGTTCCAGAACCTCGTCGACGACGCCAAGGCCGTGCTCGCCGCGTTCGGTGCCGACTCTGCGCACCTCGTCGGTTCGTCGGTCGGCGGGGTCATCGCCCGGTGCGTCGCGCTCGAGTGCCCAGGGCTCGCCCGCTCGTTGACCTTTCTCGGCTCGAGCCCGGGCGACGGCTCGTTGCCGGTGTGGTCACCGGAGTACACCGAGGTCGCACTGAGTCCGCCCGGTCCGTCGGTCGCCGAACGCGTCGACTACCTCGTGCGCGAGCTGCGCGTCATGAGCGACGACAAGTTCGACGAGGCCGCCGCGCTCGAACGTGCCCGACGTTGCGTCCGACGCGGCTGGACCCTCGACGCGCTGCGCCGCGTCGCTCGCGCCGCCAAGCACCGCTCGCTCGGTGAGCGCGACCTGCAGCAACTGCTGTCGATCACCGTGCCGTGTCTCGTGGTGCACGGCACGCGCGACGCCGTGCTCGGCGTCGAGCACGGGCGGATGCTGGCACGCTCGGTGCCCGGAGCCGAATACGTCGAGCTCTCCGGTATGGGCCACGACATCCAGCCACATCACGCGGCGCCGATGCTCGAGGTGCTGTTGCCGACCATGGCCCGCGGCGATGCCGAGGCCGACAGATCCGGGGGGATCAGATGAAGGATCTGTTGATCGGCGATGTGTTCCGCGCCGCTGCTCGCGCCCAGCCCGCGCGCGTCGCCGTGTCGCTCGGCGACCGCACCATCACCTATGCCGAGCTCGATCGTCTGGGCAACCAACACGCGCACGCGCTCATCGCGGCCGGCGTGTCGTTGCGTGACCGCGTCGTCATGTGGAGCTTCAACGACATCGAGGCGGCACCGTTGTTCGCCGGGCTGGCCAAGATCGGTGCCGCGTTCGCGCCGGCCAATGCGCTGCTCGGCGTCGACGAGGCGACCGAGATGATCGGCCTGGCCCGCCCCGCCGCGCTGGTGGTCGACGAGGCCCACCGCGCCGACGGTCAGGTCATCGCCGAACGACTCGGTCTGCCGCTGCTGCAGCTCGGCGCGATCGTCGATGCTGACACCCCCGATGACGACGTCGACGCACCCGGCCTCACCGAGCACGACACCCACGCGTTGTTCTTCACGAGCGGCAGCACCGGCAAGTCCAAAGGTGTGGTCATCTCGCACCGCGCCAACTACCTGCGCACGCATCCCGGCTCCCAGCTCGAGCCCCGCGGGGCCACCGTGTGCATGTACCCCTTGTTCCACATGGGTGCGTGGACCATCGCGCTGCAGGCGTTCCAGACCCAGACCACCATCGCGCTGGTGCCGCAGGCCGACGCCACCCTCATCTGCGACGAGGTCGAACGCTGGGAGGCCACGCACCTCAACGCGATCCCGGCCGTCTGGCAACGCGTGCTGAACCACGTCGCCGAACGCGACGCGGCCGGCACGCCGCGCGACCTCTCCACGTTGCGCGTGGCCGACTCCGGCACATCGGCGACACCGCTGTCATTGCTCGAAGGGATCCGCCAGACCATTCCCACCGCGACACGTCGCGTGTTCTACGGCTCGACCGAAGCCGGCGCGGTGACCTTCCTGCGCGACGAGGACATGGCCCGAAAGCCCGGTTCGTGCGGCACGGTGCAGCACTCGTGCACCATCCGCATAGACCCCGTCACCGGCGAGATGCAGTCGAACGGGCCGTTGCTCTTCGACGGGTATTTCGACAACCCCGAGGCCACCGCCGAGGCATTCACCGCCGACGGTTGGTTCCGCACCGGCGATGTCGCAGCGCTCGACGACGAAGGCTTCTACTCCATCGTCGGTCGCGTGAAGGACGTCATCCGCACCGGTGGCGAGTCGGTCGCCCCGGCCGAGGTCGAGGCCGCACTCGCCGATCACCCCGCGCTCGCGGATGTCGCAGTGGTGGGAATCCCCGACGCGCAATGGGGCGAGGTCGTGTGCGCGGCCCTCGTCGTTCGCGAGGGAGCCGACGCGCCGACCCTCGACGCGATCCACCTGCACGTCGAGACGCGGCTCGCGAAGTTCAAGCGGCCCCGTCGCGTCGAGCTCGTCGACAGCATCCCGCGCACGCCCGCCACCAACCAGGTGCAGCGCCGCGTTCTCGTCGAGCGCCTGGTCGGACGTTGACCACAACCCGTTGTTCCCAGGAGGGACTCTGTTGAGCGAGCCACTGTCGATCGGATCGATCTCGATGAGGTTGTACCCGCACGACCTGCCGGCGCAGGGCCAGATCGACGAGGCGCGCCTCCAAGCCCGTCTCGCGGTCGAGGCCGGCTTCGACGGTGTCATGATCGCCGAGCACCACTGCGGCTTTCCGGGATACTT
>JBKJKR010000125.1:0-5877 GCA_046597135.1 Acidimicrobiales bacterium
CCACGAGGATCTCGATGTCACCGAGGGTCTGACGCTGGCACGACTCGATGGCCGCGCCGACGTACTTGGCCGCGTTGAACGCGGGGATCATCACGGTGACGCTTGGTGCACTGGCCATGCACATCGAGCGTAGGCGGCCGACTCGGCTGCGTCGCCGGGCCGCGCGAACCATTTCGCCGAGGGGGGGTCTCGGGTGGCTGGCGCCGCTCGCCTGCTGCTAGACCTCTCGGCGGGGTCTTCCGTGGTCACGTAGGATCCCAGCCGAACACCGCGACCGGGCGAGTGCCCGCCGTGCCACGAGGAGCTACCCGGTGAATTTTGCCTTCAGCGAGGAGCAGGAAGAACTGCGCCGCATCGTCCGGCAGTTCTTGGAGGACAAGTCGCCCGAGACCGCGGTGCGCGAGCTCATGGCCACCGAAAAGGGCTCCGACGACGCGGTCTGGAACCAGATGGCCGAGCAGATGGGCCTCCAGGGCCTCATCGTGCCCGAGGAGTTCGGCGGCTCGGGGTTCTCCTACGTCGAGCTCATCGTGGTGCTCGAGGAGATGGGCCGGGCGTTGTTGTGCGCCCCGTACTTCTCCACCGTCGTGCTGGCCGCGAACACGCTCATGCACGCTGGTGACGACGCGGCCAAGGCTGCGCACCTGCCCGGCATCGCATCGGGCGAGACGGTCGCCACGCTTGCCTTCACCGAGGACAACGGACGCTGGGACGAAGCCGGCATCACGGCCACCGCAGCACGGGCGGGTGACGGCTGGGCCATCGACGGCCACAAGATGTACGTGCTCGACGGCCACGTCGCGAACCTCGTGCTGGTCGCCGCCCGCACCGCGGCCGGCGTGTCGCTCTTCGCCGTCGACGGCGAAGCCCCCGGTCTGGCGCGCACGCCGCTCGCCACCATGGACCAGACCCGCAAGCAGGCCCGTCTCGAGTTCACCGCCACGCCGGCCACGCTCATCGGCGCCGACGGCGGCGGTTGGGCCGTGATCGAGCGGGTCCTCGATCTCGCCGCGGTCGCGCTCGCAGCCGAGCAGGTCGGCGGCGCGCAGAAGTGCCTCGAGATGTCGGTCGAGTACGCGAAGGTCCGCGTGCAGTTCGGTCGGCCCATCGGCTCGTTCCAGGCCATCAAGCACAAGTGCGCCGACATGCTGCTCGAGGTCGAATCGGCCAAGTCGGCGGCGTACTACGCCGGCTGGTGCGCATCCGAGCTCAACGACGAGCTGCCGTCGGTGGCGTCGCTCGCCAAGGCCTACTGCTCCGAGGCCTACTTCCACGCTTCGGCCGAGAACATCCAGATCCACGGCGGCATCGGGTTCACGTGGGAGCACCCCGCCCATCTGTACTTCAAGCGCGCGAAGAGCTCCGAGCTGCTGTTCGGTGACCCCACGTATCACCGCGAGCTGCTCGCCCAGCGCATCGGCATCTGATCGTTCCCCATCCCACGCCGCGAGGCTCCACATGTTGATCGTCCTGCTCGTGCTGGCCGGTGTCGCCGTGTTCATCACTGCGGCGATCGCCGTCGGCGCGGCGGTCAACCGCACCGCGGCGCAACGACCGACGGCCGTGCTGCAACTCGACGAAGCCGTCGACTGGATCGCCGATCGCCTGCCGTACGAGGTCGCGGCCGAGATCAGCCATGGCGATGTGCGCAGCGTGCTGCTGTGGCAACTCGATTACTTCGAGACCATCGGCCTGGCGACCCCCCACGGTGCCGAGCTCGGCGGTGAAGCCGTGCCGCCCGAGCACGTCGAGGTCGTGGCCGACGAGGACGCGGCGGTCGATTACGCCATGGAACGAGCGGCGGCCGAGCACAGCGACATCAGCCCCCTGCACGTGGTGTGCGTCCTTGACCTGCAGATGCAGTACCTGCGGTCGATCGGCGCGGTGGGGATCGAGGCCGACCCCGAGCGGCCGGGCTGACGACGCAACTGATCGTGACCTCGCGGGTTATCGTTGCGGCCGGCGAACGAAGGAGCCCCCGTCATGTCGCGTCCACTGCGGTTCGAGCACTTCCGGTGGCTCGGTGACAAGCGCACGCAGGTCGTCTACGACCTCGACGCAGTGGCCGACCCCGCAGTCATCGACGAGCTCATCGCGAGCGAGCAGTACGCGGCGTTCGGGCCCGACACCCTGGCCGAGGCCCGCAACCGCGGCTACCGCCACCGCTCGATCTGACGATGCCGCGCCTGTCCCGCCGGCGCACGCGTCCGGGCGCCGCCACGTGAGCGGCGCCACGGCCGAACCGGCGGCCCGTTACGGCTTCGATGCCCACGGCCTGCGGCTCACCGGCCACTTGGCCCGTCCGGTGGGCGTCAGCCGCACCGGGCTGCCGGGCGTCATCATCGCTCCGGGGTACCCGTCCGGTCCCGACCGGGGCGTCACGGCGGCGACCACCCACCCCGATCTCGCCGAGCGCATCGCCAACGACATGGGCTGGGTTGCGTTGTCGCTCAACTTCCGCGGCACCGCGGACTCTGCGGGCGACTTCTCGCTCGACGGCTGGCTGACCGACCTGCTGGCCGCCACCGACCACCTCCTCAGCTCCGAGCGGGTCAACGGCGTCTGGCTGGTCGGCTTCGGCACGGGCGGCGCGCTGTCGGTGTGCGCCGGCGCGCGCGATCCCCGCATCCGGGGCGTGGCCACGGTCGCGGCGCCCGCCGATTTCGACGACTGGTCACGTCATCCGCGTCGGCTGTTGTTGCACTCACGATCGATCGGCATCATCCGGCGGTCGGACTTCCCGCAATCGCTCGAAGAGTGGGCCGCTCCGCTCAAGTCGCTCCGGGCGTCGGTGATGGTGGCCGAGCTCGCGCCCCGCGCCCTGCTCGTCATGCACGGCAGCGAGGACTCGGTGGTGCCGGTGCTCGACGCCCGCACGCTGGCCCAGGCGCACGGCACCGCCGATCTCCGGGTGATCCGGGGGGCCGGTCACAACCTGCGCCAGGATCCCCGCGCCATGGCCGTGCTGCTCGGCTGGCTCGATCGCCAGCGGCGTCGCGTCCCGTTCTGATCGCGTCCGACATCCGATCAGGGTCGACGAACGAACATACGTGAACAACGTGTGGTGGCTCGCTCACGCAGCGTCACCTGACCGGGCACCCCTTTTGGGCGACCTTCACGCAAGATAGGGAATCTGACTCATGGAGGTCACCGGTCATTCTGCGATAAACAAGAACTACGGCCACCTGGTGAGGGCGTGAAACCGCTCAGAGTGATCTAGCGGGTGTCTCGACCTGACCAGGTTCCATCACCTAGAGTGACCACCATCTCGGTGTCATGGCAGCTCACGCAGGGTCATGACAGCTATCGGAAATCGGGCGACGCATGGCAATGGCAGGGCACAGCGGATCGGCGGCACGAGCGGGCGGCTACGGCAGCTCGAACGCGACCTCGGTCAAAGGTTCGGCCGATGTCTTCTCTCTCGACGCCTATCGCAACGAGGAGCGCATCGACGAGCGGCCGAGCATGCGCACCTTCGTGCGCCAGGTCGGCCCCTACGACCGGTTCTTCAAACGTGCGCTCGACATCGTCGCCGCGACCATCCTGCTCGTGGTGCTCGCCCCGCTCATCGCCACCGTCGCGTTGGCCGTGCGGCTCACCATGGGCTCCAAGGTGCTGTTCTTCCAAGAGCGCGTCGGCCGCGGCGGGCGGTCGTTCCGCATGGTCAAGTTCCGCTCGATGCGCCACGACCGTCGGGCCAGCGCCATCGTCGAGGACGAGTGGGATGGCCAAGATCGTCGCCTCACCCACAAGACCACCGCCGACCCGCGGCACACCCAGGTGGGCCGCTTCATTCGCAAGTGGAGCCTCGACGAGCTCCCGCAGCTCTTCAACGTGCTGCGGGGCCACATGAGCCTGGTCGGCCCTCGCCCCGAGCTCGTGCAGGTCGCGATGCGGCACGGCCTCATCGATCACCCCCGCCATCTCGTGCGCCCCGGGATCACGGGTCTGTGGCAGGTGTCCGATTCGCGCAGCTCGTTGTTGCACGAGAACGTCCACATCGATCTCGACTACGTGCGCAAGGTCTCCTTCGTCGGCGACACGAAGATCCTCCTGCGCACGTTCGGCTCGGTCGTCAAGGTTCGCGGCAGCTGAGCGTCGCGGCGGGGCGTTAGCCTCCAGCGCGTGTCGCCGGTCGCCCCGAGTCCGCTACGCATCTTGGTCGTGTGCACGGCGAACATCTGCCGCTCGCCCATGGCTGCCGCGATGCTCGTCGCCGCGTTCGCCGACTTGGATGTCGAGGTCGACGTCTCGAGCGCCGGCTTCCTCTTCGACGGTCACCCGGCCAGTGACACGGCCGCCAAGGTCGTCCGCGAGCGCGGGCTCGACCTGAGTGCGCATCGCAGTCGCATCGTCAACCGCCAACTGCTCGACGACGCCGATCTGGTGCTCACGATGGAACGCGGTCATGCACGCGACCTGGTGCTCGAGTTCGACAATGCGGAGAAGGTGCACACGTTGAAGGCGTTCGCGGAGCTCGTGTTCGGGCTCACTGCCGAGGATCACGACCCGCCGGTGAAGGGGCTGCCTTCGTTGGTCCGGGCCGCAGCAGCTGCCCGCGCGGCGTCGGCGTTCCTCGGAGACGGCTGGGTCGACGAGATCGCCGATCCGCACGGTCGTTCCGCACGAGTGCATCGCAAGACCGTGGCCGAGATCGCCGCCGCGGTCGACGTGATCGCCGCGAGTGCAGCCGTGGCTCAGGAACGGGCGCACGCATGAGCGGTGGCCGGGTCGTCCAAGTGTTCTTCGTCGTCGCGAACCGCGGTGGGGAGCGGGTCGCGGCACAGCTCACGAACGGACTTCGCGAGCGGGGCTACGAATCGGTTTCTGTGGGTATCTATCGCAGCGCGGCGGCCAACGCCGACACCGTCGACTTCGTGGTCCTCGCCGAGTCGCGGCCCGGCCCGCTGCAGGTGCTGCCCGTGTGGTGGCGCCTGCTCCGGTTGTTGCGCCGCGAACGTCCGGTGGCGGTGATCCTGCACACGCAGGTAGCCGGGCTGCTCGGCGCCACGGCGGCTCTCGTGGCACGCGTGCCGGCCCGCATCATCATCCACCACATCAACGTCGGCGTGAGCGGACGCCTGTTCCGTCCGATCGAGGCGTTCGCCGGTAGCACCGGGCTATACACCGACATCGTGTTCGTCGGCAACGCCATCCACGACGAGGTGCGCGGGTTCCCGAGGTGGTACCGAAAGCGGGCCATGGTGATCCCGAACGCGGTCGAGGTGCCGGGGCCGGTCGATCGCGCGGCCGTGCGCGCCAAGTTCGGCATCGGCCCCGACGAGTTCGTGGCTCTCGCCGTCGGCGCGCTCACCGATCAGAAGAACCACGAGGTGCTCGTGCGCGCGCTCGCCGGGGTGCCCGGCGCCACGCTCGTGCTCGCCGGCGAAGGCCCGCACGCCGAGATGCTGGCCGCGCTCGCATCGGAGCATGCGGTCGACCTGCGGATGCTCGGCCACATCGCACCGGCCGACGTCTTCGGGCTCTACGGCGCAGCCGATCTGTACGTGATGCCGTCGCGCGCCGAAGGACGTTCGCTCGCACTGCTCGACGCGGTGTCGGCCGGACTGCCCGTGCTGCTGTCGGACATCGGTCAGAACGTCGAGGTCATGGGCGACGCCGCTCGGTACTGCCCGACCGAGGACGTTGCGTGCTGGCATCGTTGTCTTGCCGAGCTGGTGGGCGACCCCGAAGCGCTCGCCAAGCTCCGCGCCTCGTGCACTGCGCACGACATCGGCTCGGTCGATCAGGTGGTCGACGCGTACGCGGCCTGCATCGAACGCCGTCGATGATCAGACCGAGCGCAGGTGCTCGCATGGTGGTGCGTGCACGCGCACCTCGCGCCACAACAACGTCCACAGCGCGACCACCGAGACG